>NZ_AJQF01000141.1:0-4804 GCF_000261705.1 Bradyrhizobium genomosp. III
TCGGCGCACTTCTCGTACTTGCCGGTGCCGTAGGTTTCCCAGTCGGTGGTGTCCATCAGCTCCTTGAAGGTCTTTGCGTAGCCTTCACCGAGCAGATAGCAGGGCTTCTGCCAGCCGAAGATGTTGCGCGCGGGCATGCCCCACGGCGTGCACTCGTATTCCTGGTTGCCGGCGAGGAAGTCCAGGAACAGGCCGGAATGCATGAAATTCCACTTCTTGCCCTTGCCCATCGCAAAGACGTCGCGGAACAGCTTCTTGGTCTTGGTGCGGTTGAGGAAGTGCTCCTGGTCCGGCGCGCGCTCATAGGCGTAGCCCGGCGACATCGAGACGCCGACACCGAGCTCGACGGTGAGGTCGAGGAACTTCGCGATCTCCTCGGCCGGATGGCCGTCGAAGATGGTGGCGTTGACGTTGACGGTGAAGCCGCGCGCCTTGGCTGCCTTGATCGCGGAGACGGCGCGATCGAACACGCCCTTCTGCGACACCGCCTTGTCGTGGTGGTCCTTCAGGCCGTCGAGATGCACGGAGAAGAACAGATAAGGGGAGGGCTCGAACAGATCGAGCTTCTTCTCGAGCAGCAGCGCGTTGGTGCAGAGCGAGACGAACTTCTTGCGCTCAACGAGGCCGCGCACGATCTCGCCGATCTCCTTGTGGATCAGCGGCTCGCCGCCGGGAATGGCGACCATCGGCGCGCCGCACTCGTCGGCCGCGTCCCAGCACTCCTGCGCCGTCATGCGGCGGTTGAGGATCGCATCGGGATAATCGATCTTGCCGCAGCCGACGCAGGCGAGGTTGCAGCGAAACAGCGGCTCCAGCATCAGCACGAGCGGATAGCGTTTGCGGCCAAGCATTTTCTGCTTGAGCAGATAGGCGCCGATACGCATTTCCTTGAAGAAGGGGATAGCCATTACAAAGTTTCTTTCTGGGCTTGGAATTCGGGTGGGTCAGCTCGCAGCCAATTGGGCCGGAAGCCGGAATTCGATGTTTTCCTCGCGGCCCGGCAGTACCTGGACCTTGACCGGTCCGATCCGCCGCATCGCTTCGATCACGTCATCCACGAGTACCTCAGGCGCCGAAGCGCCGGCCGTGATGCCGACGGTCCTGGCATTTTTCAACCACTCCGGATTGAGCTCGCTGCCGTCGGCAATCAAATAACTCGCGACGCCGGCCTCGGTGCCGATTTCGCGAAGCCGGTTCGAATTCGAGCTATTGGCAGCGCCCACCACCAAGATCACGTCGACCAGCTTGCTCAAGTCCCTTACCGCAGATTGGCGGTTCTGTGTCGCATAGCAGATATCCCGGATATCCGGACCTTGAATATCTGTAAAGCGGGTCTGAAGGGCCGCGATGATATCCTTGGTGTCGTCGACCGACAGGGTGGTCTGGGTGATGTAGGCCACTGGCGTATCCGCCGGCAGCGTCAATGCCGTAACCTCTTGAACGCTTTGAACAAGCAGCACGGGGGCGGGAACCTGGCCCATCGTGCCCTCGACCTCGGGGTGGCCGGCATGGCCGATAAGGATAAGTGTGCGGCCCCTGGTGATGTAGCGCTTCCCCTGATTGTGAACTTTCGTGACCAGCGGGCAGGTGGCATTGAGCACGGGAAGGTCGCGCGCGGCGGCCTCTTCCTCGACGCTGCGGGCGACGCCGTGAGCGCTGAAGACCGTCACCGCCTTCGGCGGGACCTCGGACAGCTCCTCGACGAAGATGGCTCCTTTGTTCTTCAGGCTCTCGACGACGTATTTGTTGTGCACGATCTCATGGCGCACGTAGACGGGCGGGCCATACTTCTCCAGCGCCCGTTCCACGATCTCGATCGCACGCACCACGCCCGCGCAGAAGCCGCGCGGCTGCGCCAGATAAACTTCCATTGGACGTCCATCACGCAAGTTGCACCAATCCGTTTCGCAAGTTCCCGGCGGCACCCCGATACTGACCAATGCGTTGCAATATCCGCACCATCGGTCCGCGCACGCGGTAGCCACCCACCCCCGTCGGGGCTCCGGCGCATGGAGGCGCAATACTTTGTGTCAAAAAATCGGCGATAAGGAAAGTCCGAATGGCCCCGGGTTCCCCGCTAGGCCAATTTTACGGTATTATAGTAGAGATGAGGGTGTATGCAAGCCAGCGACATCAGTGACCAGCCCTTGGTCACGTTCCCGCCTCAACTCCCCGGCTATACCGACCGCCCCGCATGATTTTGCCACGGTCTTCCGCCGTTTACCTCGAACCTTCTGGCGGCGAGAGCCTCTCAAAACAGCAATAGGTTTCGCCCGGGAACTCCGATAAACAGCGGGCGTTTCCGGCAAAGCTGTTAACCGCAGAAAGAAAAGAAGTGCTGCAAAGCGTAGTCGTTGCCATCGTCAGGGCCTGCACCCGGTTTGCCTCCCTCGTCGTCGTTCTCGGGCTCCTGCTGTCGGTGGGAGCGGGCTATTACGCTGCGCGCCACTTCGCCATCAACACCGACATCAATTCGCTGATTTCCCAGAATCTCGACTGGCGCAAGCGTGACCAGCAGTTCGACAAGGCGTTCGATCAAAACGAAACGATCCTCGCTGTGGTCGAGGCCCGGACCCCGGAGATGACGAGCGCAGCGGCCGACGCGCTCTATGCCAGGCTGAAGGACGACAAGACCAACTTCCAGTCTCTGCAGCAACTCGGCAGCGGCGAGTTCTTCGAAAAGAACGGACTGTTGTTCCTGCCGACCGAAGAGGTCGGCAAGATCACCAGCCAATTCGAATCTGCAGCGCCCCTGATCGAGATCATGGCTGGCGATCCCTCGATCCGCGGCCTGACCGGCGCGCTGGAGACGGGACTTGCCGGCGTCAAGCGCGGCCAGATCAAGCTCGACAACACCGAGCGTCCGTTCAACCTGATCGCGCAGACGGTCGAGACCGTGCTCAACAAGGGCAATGCGAGCTTCTCCTGGCGCGAGCTCGTCAGCGACGAGCCGCTGAAGGATTCGGACAAGCGCGCCTTCATCGAGTTCAAGCCGATCCTCGACTACAACGCGCTGGAGCCCGGCAAGGATGCCACCGACGCGATCCGCAAGGCCGCGGCCGATCTCGATTTTCCGACCAAATACCAGGCGCGGGTGCGGCTGACCGGCCCAATCCCGATCGCCAACGAGGAATACGCCACGGTTCAGGAAGGCGCCGTCGTCAACGGCGTCGGCACGGTTCTCGTCGTGCTGCTGATCCTGTGGCTGGCGCTGCATTCGGCGAAGATCATCTTCGCGGTGTTCGTCAATCTCTTCGTCGGCCTCGCGCTGACGACCGCGGCCGGCCTGATGATGGTCGGATCGTTCAATCTGCTGTCGATCGCGTTCGCTGTGCTCTTCGTCGGCCTCGGCGTCGATTTCGGCATCCAGTACAGCGTCCGCTACCGCTCGGAGCGCTTCAAGCACAACGACCTTTCGGGCGCGCTGGTGCTGGCGGCGAAGCGCTCGGCGGTGCCGCTGTCGCTCGCGGCGATGGCGACTGCGGCTGGCTTCCTTTGCTTCATGCCGACCGACTACAAGGGCATCGCGGAGCTGGGCCAGATCGCCGGCGTCGGCATGCTGGTGGCGTTCCTCTCCTCGATCACCGTTCTGCCGGCCATGCTGAAGCTGCTGAACCCGCCCGGCGAGAAGGAGCCGGTCGGCTACGCCTTCCTGGCGCCGCTCGATCACTTTCTGGAGAAGCACCGCGTGCTGGTCGTGGGCGGCACGCTGCTGCTGGCGCTCGCCGGCCTGCCGCTGCTCTATTTCATGAAGTTCGACTTCAATCCGATGAACCTGCGCAACCCGAGGGCGGAATCGATCGCGACCTTCCTCGACCTGCGCAAGGATCCCAACACCGGCGCCAATGCCATCAACGTGATGACCACGTCCGAGGAGCAGGCAAGGCAGGTCGAGGCGAAGCTCGAGAAGGTCCCCGAGGTGCTCCGGGTGATGTCGCTCAACAGCTTCGTGCCCCAGGATCAGCCGCCGAAGCTGAAGCTGCTCGCGCAGGGCGCCAAGGTGCTGAACCCCGCACTCAACCCTGATCAGATCGATGCGGCGCCGACCGACAAGGAAAACGTCGAGGCGCTGAAATCCTCGGTCGACAATCTGCGCCGGACCGCGGGCGATGCGAAGGGGCCGGGCTCGATCGCCTCGCGCCGTCTGGCAGACGCGCTCGAAAAGCTCGCCAATGGCGACGAGGCCACGCGCAACAAGGCGCAGGACGTGTTCGTCACGCCGATGAAGGTCGTGTTTGACCAGCTCAGGAACGCGATGCAGGCCGGGCCCGTCACCCTGAGTTCACTGCCATCCGATCTCGTCAGCGCCTGGAAGAGCAAGGACGGCATCATCCGCGTCGAGGCGCTGCCCAAGGGCGATCCCAACGACAACGACACGCTGCGCAGATTTGCGGCGGCGGTGCTCGTTGCCGAGCCGACCGCGATCGGCGGGCCGGTCTCGATCCTGAAATCCGGCGACACCGTGGTGAAGGCATTCATCCACGCCGGCATCTACGCGCTGCTGGTGATCGGCCTCTTGCTGTGGATCACGCTGCGCCGCTTCGTCGACGTGCTGATGACGCTGGTGCCGCTCCTGGTTGCCGGCGCGGTGACGCTCGAGATCTGCGTGTTGATCGGCCTGCCGCTCAACTTCGCCAACATCGTCGCGTTCCCGCTGCTGCTCGGCGTGGGCGTCGCCTTCAAGATCTACTATGTCGTGGCCTGGCGCTCGGGCAGGACAAATCTGCTCCAGACCAGCCTGACGCGCGCGATCTTTTTCAGCGCACTGACGACGGCGACCGCGTTCGGCAGCCTGTGGCTGGCG
>NZ_AJQF01000142.1:0-648 GCF_000261705.1 Bradyrhizobium genomosp. III
CAAGCATGGGCAAGCTGCTGGCACTTTCGCTGGTGACGACGCTCGCCGCCGTGTTGCTGTTCCAGCCGGCCCTAATGGGCAAACCCCGCAATCTCAGGGAGTAGGCAGATGTCGCCGACCGGGTCGGCGGAACCCTTCTGACTCGGCTTTGCGGGGGCGGTGGCGCTCTTCGGGGCCGCCGCAGCCGGAGCAGGCGCCGCTGTCGCGCCCATCGTGCCCTGAGCCTTCGGTGCCGCGCCGGTGGACTTGGGCGCACCCTTGGCCATGGCATTGGCGGTGCTCGAGGGGATCGGCGGGCCGACTCGCGTCCAGGTCTCGCCGCCGCAGAGGAAGCCCATTACGCAGCCCTTGATTTCGAGCTGGTCGGCGCCGGCCGGCGTGATGGTCGCGCTATAGAGCTGGCCGTCCTTGGCGTTGTAGACCTGCCCTTCCCACTGATCGGCGCCGGGTTTCTTCTTCATGTCGATCAGCGTCGCCATGCCCAGTGTCGGCCTGGTCTTTTTCGAGGCATCCGGATTGTTCTCGTCGCGGCCGCCGGGCTGCTTTTCCCAGGAAACGGCGCCCCACATGCTGCCATTGCATTGGGCGACGCGAATGTTGGCGACGCCGTCGGCAACCCGCCAGTCGCCGGTGGGATCGGCGGGGGGG
>NZ_AJQF01000143.1:0-18332 GCF_000261705.1 Bradyrhizobium genomosp. III
AGCGCCGGGGTCAGGCAGGTGTAACCGCCAGCCAGTATTAGTCCGGTGTAAAGGGCTAAACGCATGATAGTTCCTTGGCAGTGCAACATGGGCTAAAGCTGTGCTTGCGAAGATGGTCCGAAAAAGGGCAAAAGGCCGCACAGACCGTTTTCAGTAACGGTCCCTTTTCAGTTGACGAGACGGCCCTCAACCGAAGTATGTAACGGATGCACAGCCCAAATCCAGACATGTCTGAGCTTTTCGCGGACCGTCAGGCCCAGCGCAGCACCCTGCATAATCGGTATCTGAACGAGCAGTTCGTTCGGGTCCTCAAGACCATCGGCTACGATGTCGGCTTCCAGAAGGGGCAGGGGCAGTATCTGTACGATCGCGACGGCGCGCGATATCTCGACTTGCTGTCCGGCTTTGGCGTGTTCGCGATCGGGCGCAATCACCCGGTCATGCGCGACGCGCTCAAGAGCGTGCTCGATGCCGACCTGCCCAACCTCGTCCAGTTCGACGTCTCCGTGCTCGCCGGCGTGCTCGCCGAGCGGCTGCTGAAATATGTCCCCTATCTGGACAAGGCGTTCTTCGCCAATTCCGGCGCCGAATGCGTCGAAGCTGCGATCAAGTTCGCGCGCGGCGCCACCGGCCGCCCGGGCATCGTCTACTGCGCCCACGGCTATCATGGCCTGACCTATGGCGCGCTGTCGCTGACGGGCGATTCGAATTTCCGCACCGGCTTCGAGCCGCTGCTGCCCGGCTGCACCTCGATCCCGTTCAACGATCTGGCCGCGCTGGAAAAGGCACTGGCCTCGCGTGAGGTCGCAGCCTTCGTGGTCGAGCCGATCCAGGGCAAGGGCGTCAACATGCCCACCGACGAGTTCCTGCCGGGCGCGGCCGCACTATGCAAGAAATACGGCACGCTGTTCGTCGCCGACGAAATCCAGACCGGCATGGGCCGTACCGGCCGTTTCCTCGCGGTCGAGCACTGGAACGTCGAGCCCGACATGGTGCTGCTGTCGAAGTCGCTGTCGGGTGGCCACGTGCCGGTTGGCGCGGTGCTGACGCGCAAGGCCATCTTCGACAAGATCTTCAACCAGATGGACCGCGCGGTGGTGCACGGCTCCACCTTCTCCAAGAACGACCTCGCGATGGCCGCGGGCATCGCCACGCTGGACGTGATGGAATCCGAGAAGCTGATCGAGTCTGCCGCCAAGCGCGGCGCCGAGCTGCGCCTCGCACTGACGCGCATGGTGCCCGGCTATGAGCTGATGAAGGAAGTGCGCGGCAAGGGTCTGATGATCGGCGTCGAGTTCGGCCCGCCGAAATCGCTGCGGCTGCGCGCCTCCTGGAACGTGCTGGAGACCGCCAACAAGGGCCTGTTCTGCCAGCTCATCACCGTGCCGCTGTTCAAGGATCACAAGATCCTGACCCAGGTCGCCGGTCACGGCAGCCACACCATCAAGCTGCTGCCGCCTCTCACCATCACCGAGGAAGACTGCAGCTGGATCGAGAAGGCGTTCGACGACGTCATCGCCGGCAGCCACAAGGTCCCCGGCGCGATCTGGTCGCTCGGCAAAACGCTGGTGGACAACGCGGTGCGACGGTCGGCCTGACTTCGGCCGAGCCATTTCGACAATCGTCATTGCGAGCGAAGCGAAGCAATCCAGACTGTCTCTGCGAAGGCAACCTGGGGATTGCTTCGTCGCTCCAGCGCAAAATTGCTTCGCAATTTTGTCGCGAGCTCCTCGCAATGACGGTGTAGCAAGATCTACCCCTCCACATTCGACTTCATCGCCGCCTCGAACTTGTCGACGAACTCGGCGAGCTCGTCGGCGCCGATGTCGCTGACGGCCCAGAAGTTCAGGCCGCGCTCGCCCCAGCGGCGGCAATTGAAGCCCTGCATGGTCTGGGTCTTCGGCGGCTGGTGCTCGGTGCTCGATGTCTGTGCCACGAACAGGTTGATCACGTGCTGGCGACGCTTGTAGACGACGGCGCCGATGGCGCGGGCGTCGATATAGTCGAGCCGGCCTCCGACCAGCCTAAAACCCTGCGCGGTGAGGTCGATCACGGGCGGGGCGACGTCGAGCTTGCCGTTGAACCACGGCTTGACGGTGTGCTGGTCGGTCGAGACCACGTCGGTGAGGTGGCCGGCCTGCAGCGAGCGCAGATGCGCGGAGACGACCTCCGAGAGGATGCGCTGCTGGTCGTCCTGGCGCAGCACGATGGCGACGATTCCGGTTGCCGCGAGCGCGGAGACCGCCGAGCCCATCGCAAAGCCGCGCAGCACGGAGCGGCGGCTCGGCTGGGGCTGCGGCTTCGGCAGCGAGGCCTCGATCTTGTTGCGCAGGCTGGTGGGCGCGACGTAGCGCAAATTGGTGTCGGCAAGCACGCGCTGCATTTCGCGCTGTGCGGCCAATTCCGCAGCGCACCCGGGGCAGCCCGCGATATGGGCTTCGACCTCGCGCGCATGGCCGGCGTCGAGCTCGCCGTCCAGCAGCGCGTGAAGCATGATCCTTGCTTCGTCGCAGGTCATTTCGCTTGCTCCTCTTCCGCCGTCCAGGCCGCGCGCAGCAGGGCACGGGCGCGAGCGAGGCGGGACATCACGGTGCCGATGGGCGCGCCGACGGCTTCTGCGATTTCACGATAGGACAGGTTGTTGATCTCGCGCAGCACGAAGGTTTCCTTGAACGGTTCGGCGAGCGCCTCGATCAGCTTGCGGATGGCGCCGGCATCGCGGCTGCGCAGCACTTCGGTCTCCGGGCTCGCCTCGCTCTCCTGCCAGATCGGCGTCTGCTCGGCGGCGCCGGGCGTATCCTCGAACGCGCTGGGCCTGTGCGCACGACGGGCGTATTCTGCGTTGCAGACGTTGCGCAGGATCGCGAACAGCCATGGCTTCATCGCCGGCCCGCGATAGCTGTCGAAGTGCTTCAGCGCGCGCAGATAGCACTCCTGCACCGCATCTTCCGCATCGGAGGCGTCGCGCAGCAGATAGCGCGCGAGCGTGTAGACGTCGTCGAGATGGGGCAGCGCCGCTTCGCGAAAACGCCGGGCCTTGTCTGGATCGTCGCTTGTCGGTGGCATCGCCGCTCGCTTTGCCGTTTCGCCTGATGTCGCCGGGGACGCAGGAGCCCGGCCGGCGTGGGACCACCGGCCGGGCAAGGCGTTGATGCCTTGGTTGGAGACGTTACTCAACCTTGATCATCCCCGTCATGTGCGGGTGCAGCGAACAAAAATATTTGTAGTCGCCCGCGTTGATGAAGGTGAACGAGAACTTGTCGTCGGTGTCCAGGGTCTTGGACCTGAACTTGCCGACCGACACGATGGTGTGCGGAATGTCGTCCCGGTTGGTCCAGGTCACGGTGGTGCCGGTCTTGATCTTGAGCTCGGCCGGCTGGAACACGAAATTGTCGATATGAATGTCCATGTCGTCGGCACGGGCCTTTGTTGCGGGCAGCAGGATGGCCGCGGCCAGAGCAAGTCCGAGATCGACGCCGAAGTCGCGGCGGTTGAGTGTCTTCATTGTCAGCTTCCACCCTAGCCCTGGAGCGGCGTGTCGATGATCGCGAGCCGCTGCTCGTTCTGCTTGAAGTTGATGCTGGCAACGCCGAGCATGGAGCGCAGTTTTGTGTCCTCAACCTTCATGGTCCGGGCGAGGGGGCAGCTCCCGGCGCTGGCTGCGGGAAAGCAGTCGAGCGCGCGGTGTGGAAGGTGACGTTACCCTCGACCTTCTGCATCACCTGGTGGATGTGGCCGTTCAGCACGGTGACCGAGCCGAAGCCTTTCACCTGTTCCAGCGCGCGGCCGCCGTCTTCGGTGCCCCAGCCCCATTCCGGATAGACGGTCCAGAGCGGGATGTGCGCGAACAGCACGATCGGTGTCGATTTCGACTTGCCGCGCAGATCGTCCTGGAGCCAGGCGAGCTGCTCGGCGCCGAGATTGCCAAGACCCCCGGCCTTGAGGTCGACGACGTTGACGAGGCCGATGAAGTGCACGCCGCCGGCGTCGAACGAGTACCAACCCTGGCCCTTGGTGCCGCGCCCGTAACGCTCGCGATAAAATTTCACCTCCTCGTCGAGGAAGTCGTGTTCGCCCGGTACGTAGTGCACGTCGAGCTTGCTCTGCGAGATGATGCGCTCGGCATTGTCGAATTCGGCGGCCTTGGACAGATGGGTGATGTCGCCAGTGTGGATCATGAAGGACGGTTTGGCCGGCATCGCGTTGATCTTGCCCACAGCCTCCTCCAGCGTGCCGAGTGCGTTGGGATTGGCCGGCTTGTCGAAGCCGACATGGCTGTCGCTGATCTGGAGGAAGCTCATGCCGGGCACGGCCGCGGTCGCGGCCTGCGCGGAATCGATGATGCCGAGCGAGCGCGGCACGCCGCCGGTGACCGTCCAGAGCACCCCGGTGCCGGCCCAGGTCATGCATTCCAGCACCTTGCGGCGGCTGACGCCGTCGTCGCCGTGATCATGTCCGCTCATCGCGCATCTCCGCTTGCCCGGAATTGGGCGTCGGAGAGGTGATTGGGGGAGGAGGGGACTTATTCGCGGGAGGTGATGACGATTTCGTGAGGGCGGCTCGTGTCCCGGACGCAACGCAGCACCTCTTGGTGATGCGTTGCAGAGCCGGGACCCGGAAGGCCTCACGTTACGCGGTGAGATGGGCCCCGGCTCAGCGGCGCACCACTGCGTGGCGCGCCGCGTCCGGGGCACGAGACCTACTTCGCGAATTCTCGCACAGCCTCCACCACGGCCGTGGGCGCTTCCTGCGCCACACAATGCCCGGCGTCCTCGAACACCATCGTGCTGACCTGCGGAATCAGCGACACCGCGCGCCGCGCCATCTCCCAATAGATCGGCCCCGACTTCGCAGCGGTCGTGACGCGCACGGGACAGTCGATCTCGGCGAGCAACCCAAACGGATTACCGCGGGCATCGCCAACGTAAACCTGCGCCATCGCTTCGTAGATCGGGCGCAGGATCGCCGCCTCGGTCTCCGGTGTACAGCAGAGCCGCACCCGGCCATTCTCCAGCGGCACGAAGCCGTGGCGCACATAGGCTCGAAGCGAGGTCACGGTCCAATCTGCAAACGCTGGCGCGGTGCGATAGCGTTCGAAGACGGCATCGGCACTGTCGAACTCGGCGCGTCGACGTAGCGTGCCCTCTACTCGCGATAAGGATTCCTCGTCCAACCCTCCGGCGCGCGCCGCGCGCGGGTCCATGATGGTCGGCTCCATCACGAACAGGCGTGTGAAGCGTCCGGGCAAGAGTTTTGCCGCGAGCAGGAGATCGGTCGCGCCCGCACTGTGGCCGATGCCGTAGACGTCTCGCAGGCCGATCGCATCGACCACCCGGCAAACATCCTCCGCATAGTCCAGGAAATGATAGGCGCCGGGCTTGTGGCTGGCGCCGTGGCCGCGGCGGTCGAGTGCATAGACGGTGTAGGTCGATGCAAGCTCGCGCGCGACTTCGTCCCAGACGTCGGCGACGAAGCCAGTGCCATGAACGAGCAGGGCAGGTGGCTTGCCGCTCTCGCCCCATTGCAGCATGGCGATCTCTGCGGCGGCCGGGCCGATTGAAAAGCGGTGGGGATTGATCATGGCGACAGGATGCTACTTCGCATCCTCCAAGATCATCGCCGCGCCTTTCTCGGCGATCATCGCCGTCGGCGTGTTGGTGTTGCCCGACGTGATGGTCGGCATGATCGAGGCGTCGACAATGCGCAAGCCGCTGAGGCCATAGAAGCGCAGCCGCTCGTCGACCACGGCCATCGGATCGCTCACGGCGCCCATCTTCGCCGTGCCGACGGGGTGGAAGATGGTGGTGCCGATATCGCCGGCAGCCTTTGCGAGCGAGGCGTCGTCATCGCCGACGGAGGGACCCGGCAGATATTCGCTCGGGCGATATCGTGCCAGCGCCTTCTGCTGCATCAGGCGGCGCGTGGTGCGGATGGCGTCGGCGCCGACCTGGCGGTCGTCGTCGGTCGACAGATAATTCGGCGCGATGATCGGCTTCTCGTCAGGGCTCGCCGAACGCAGCCGCACGGTGCCGCGCGAGGTCGGCTGCAGATTGCAGGCGCTGACCGTGATGGCGGGGAAACGGTGCAGGGGATCACCGAACTTGTCGAGCGACAGCGGTTGCACGTGGAACTGGATGTTGGCGCGTGCGCGTGTCGCATCGGAGCGCGTGAAGATGCCGAGCTGCGACGGCGCCATGGTCAGGGGACCGCGGCGGCGGAAGGCGTAGTCGAGCCCCATCAGGCCGCGGCGGAACAGATTGTAATAGGTCTCGTTCAGCGTGCGCACGCCCTCGACCTTGTAGATCGCACGCTGCTGGAGGTGGTCCTGCAGATTGCGCCCCACACCGGGCTTGTCCATGACGATGTCGATGCCGAGCGGCGACAGCCAGCCGGCGGGGCCGATACCGGAGCGATGCAGCACCTGCACCGAGCCGATCGAGCCGGCCGACAGGATCACTTCGCGTTTCGCACGCGCTTCGATCATCTCGCCGTTCTGGATGAAGCGCACGCCGACGGCGCGGCCCCGCTCGATGATGACGCGGTCGACCAGCACATGCTTCTCGAGCCGCAGGTTCGGGCGCCTCAAGGCGGGCTTGAGGAAGCCGCGTGCCGACGACCAGCGCCGGCCGCGCTTCTGGTTGACGTGGAAATAGCTGGTGCCTTCATTGTCGCCGGTGTTGAAATCCGGGATGCGCTTGATGCCCATCTCCTCGGCGGCATCGCCGACGGCATCGAGAACGTCCCATGACAGCCGCGGCGCCTCGATGCGCCAGCCGCCCCCGGCGCCGTGATGCTCGCTGGCGCCGAGGAAGTGATCCTCGAGCTTCTTGAACAGCGGCAGCACGTCGTCATAGCCCCAGCCGGTCATGCCGAGTTGCCGCCAGTGATCATAATCGGCGGCCTGGCCGCGCATCGAGATCATGGCATTGATCGCCGAGCAGCCGCCGATCACCTTGCCGCGGGGATAGGCGAGCGAGCGGCCGTTCAGGCCGGGCTCGGCCTCGGTCTTGAACATCCAGTCCGAGCGCGGATTGCCGATCGCAAAGAGATAGCCGACCGGGATGTGGAACCAGATCCAGTTGTCGTCGCCGCCAGCTTCGAGGACGAGGACGCGATTGCCGGGATCCGCCGACAGCCGATTGGCGACGATGCAGCCCGCCGTACCTGCCCCGACGACAATGTAGTCAAATTCACCTTCGAGCCGTCTCGGCATTCTGCTTCCACCCAACCAGCGCGTCATGTCCGGGCTTGTCCCGGGCATCCACGCGCTTTCTATCCTAATAGTCAGACGTGGATGGCCAAGACAAGCTGGCGCCAAGCCCGGCCATGACGAGAGGACAGGGGTTACCCTCGGCCCGCGGCAGTTGGGTGGACTGGCGCTTGCATGGTAGACAGTCCTGCATTTTCAACAAAGCTCGAGACCCTCCATGCCCATCGTGAACCGCGTCGCCGACCTTCAACCCGATATTCAGGCCTGGCGCCGGGACATCCACGAGCATCCCGAGCTGCTGTACGATGTTCATCGCACTGCAGCATTCGTTGCGGACCGGCTGCGTGAGTTCGGCTGCGACGAGGTCGTGACCGGGCTCGGCCAGACCGGCGTGGTCGGCGTGATCAAGGGCAGCAAGCCGGCCGGCGAGGGGCTGAAGACGATCGGCCTGCGCGCCGACATGGATGCGCTGCCCGTCGAGGAGCAGACCAACCTGCCTTACGCCTCCAAGACCCCGGGCAAGATGCACGCCTGCGGCCATGACGGCCACACCGCGATGCTGCTGGGGGCCGCCCGCTACCTCGCCGAAACCCGCAATTTCGCCGGCGATGCGGTCGTGATCTTCCAGCCCGCCGAGGAGGGCGGCGCCGGCGGCGCAGCCATGGTCAAGGACGGCCTGATGGAGCGCTTCGGCATCGAGCAGGTCTACGGCATGCACAATGGCCCCGGTATTCCGATCGGCTCGTTCGCGATCCGGCCGGGCCCGATCATGGCGGCGACCGACGAGGTCGACATCATGATCGAGGGCCTCGGCGGTCATGCTGCGCGTCCGCACAAATGCGTGGATTCCGTCCTGGTCGGTGCGCAGGTGATTACCGCGCTGCAGTCGATCGTCGCGCGCAGCGTCGATCCGCTGGAATCGGCCGTGATCTCGATTTGCGAATTCCACGCCGGCAACGCCCGCAACGTCATTCCGCAGACCGCGACACTGAAGGGCACCATCCGCACGCTCTCGCCCGAGGTGCGCAAGCTGGTCGAGAAGCGCGTGCATGAGGTGGTGGCGGGCGTCGCGCAGATCACCGGCGCCAAGATCGACCTGCGCTACCAGCGCAATTACCCTGTGGTGAACAACCACGCCGCGGAGACCGAGGTGGCGCGACGCATTGCAAAGCAGGTTGCCGGCGATGCCAATGTGCACGAGATGCCGCCGCTGATGGGCGGCGAGGATTTCGCCTATATGCTGGAAGCACGCCCCGGCGCCTTCATCTTCTGCGGCAACGGCGACAGCGCCGGCCTGCATCACCCTGCCTACAATTTCAACGACGAGGCGATCGTGTTCGGCACGTCCTACTGGGTCAAGCTGGTCGAGGAATCGCTGGCGGCGTGACTACCGACGTCATCCCGGGGCGCCTCGCAGAGGTGAACCCGGGATCTCGAGATTCCGGGTTCGGTCCTGCGGACCGCCCCGGAATGACAACCTGGAATGCAAATGGCCGGGACAAGCCCGGCCATTCGCGTTGATGAGTGTCGTTCTTCTCAGAACATCCGCGAGAAGATCACGTAGAGCGTGGCCGACAGCATGATCGCGCAGGGCAGCGTCAGCACCCAGGCCATCAGCAAATTGCGGATGGTCGCCATTTGCAAGCCCGAGCCGTTGGCCGCCATGGTGCCGGCGACGCCCGACGACAGCACATGCGTGGTCGAAACCGGCAGGCCGAACACGTCGGCGGCGCCGATCGTAGCGGCGGCCACCAGCTCGGCCGAGGCGCCTTGTGCGTAGGTCAAATGGCTCTTGCCGATCTTCTCGCCGACCGTGATCACGATGCGCTTCCAGCCGATCATGGTGCCGAGGCCGAGCGCGATGGCGACGGCGACCTTCACCCAGGTCGGGATGAACTTCGTGGCGCTGTCGAGCCCGCCCTTGTAGGCGTTCAAGGTCGCGACCTCTTCCTTGTTGAGGTCGTTTTCCTTGTCCTTCATCAGGAAGCGAATCGCTTCCGAGGTCAGGTACATGTCGTTACGGGTGTTGCCGACCACTTCCGCCGGCACCTTGTTGAGCGAGCCGTATTTCGCGACCTGGTCGCCGACATCCTTCACCAGCACCGACAGCGAGGGGTAGGTGCCTTCGCTGATGTGGTGCGAGGTGATGTACTGGGTCACCGCAGGACGGGGATCGCCGATGATCGAGTGACCGGCACCCTTGGCCGCGATCACCTTGGAGGCGGCATCCGAGACCTTCTGGAACTGGGCGACCTGGGATTCCGGCAGTGCGCGGTTGAGCGCGTAGGCGGTCGGCACGGTACCGATCAGGATCAGCATGATCAGGCCCATGCCCTTCTGGCCGTCGTTCGAACCGTGCGCGAAGCTGACGCCGGTGCAGGTCGCGATCAGCAGGCCGCGGATCCAGAGCGGCGGCGCCTTGTTGCCTTCGGGCGCAGCATACAGGGCCGGGTTGCGCACGATGAACTTGAGCAGCAGCAGCAGCGTCGCGGCGCAGATGAAGCCGAACAGCGGCGACAGCAGCAGCGCGTAGCCGATCTCGGTCGCCTTGGTCCAGTCCACGCCCGAGGTGCCGTCGCGGCCGCGCATGACGGCGTTGGCGACGCCGACGCCGATGATCGAGCCGATCAGCGTGTGCGAGGAGGAGGCGGGCAGGCCGAAGAACCAGGTGCCGAGATTCCACAGGATCGCGGCGATCAGCAGCGCGAACACCATCGCGAAGCCGGCGCTGGAGCCGACCTGCAGGATCAGCTCGACCGGCAGCAGCGAGACGATGCCGAAGGCGACCGCGCCGGAGGACATGAGCACGCCGAGGAAGTTGAAGAAGCCCGACCACATCACCGCGACTTCGGCCGGCAGCGAATGGGTGTAGATCACGGTCGCCACCGCATTGGCGGTGTCGTGGAAGCCGTTGACGAATTCGAAGCCGAGCGCGATCAGGAGCGCGACGAACAACAGGATGTAGGGCAGGTAGCTCGTCACGCGTGCGCCGGTCGCGTTGACGTCGACATAGATGCTGTAGGCGACGAACAGCAGCCCCGCGGCGAGGATGCCGAAGAACAGGATCATCGTCAGCGGATTGAAGCCCTTGTCGAGATTTGGCCGCGAGGCCGGCTGGATCGGCGCGGGATCGGCTACCGCGCGGTCGAATGCAACATCGGTCATGTCTGGACGCCCCTTAACTTTGAAGTAAGGGTATTGTCCGCGATGGATTTGAAGGCTGGATGACAAGCGGCGGTTGAAAACCGTTTTCCTGCCAATATTTAGGCGGCCCGCGCGGCTTTCTTCTGCAAGCCGGCCACGATCTTCAAATCGTCGACAAAGCGCTGATATTCCAGAACCTTGGCTTCCGGATCGGGCAGCCGCAGCAGATAGGACGGGTGCACCGTCACCAAAGCCTTGCGTCCGTCGGGAAGGTCGATGAGCCGGCCGCGGGTCTTGCCGATCGGAGTGATCTTGCCGAACACGCTTTGCGCGGCGGTGGCGCCCATCGCCACGATCAGATCAGGCTGGATTGCCGAAACTTCCCGTTCGAACCATTGCCGGCACGCTTTGATCTCCGGCGTATTCGGCTTCTGGTGCAGGCGGATCTTTCCGCGCGGCACGAATTTGAAGTGCTTCACTGCGTTGGTGACATAGACCTTCTTGCGGTCGACACCGGCCTCCTCCAGCGCACGGTCGAGCATCTGGCCGGCCGGGCCGACGAAGGGATGGCCGGCGAGGTCTTCCTTGTCGCCGGGCTGCTCGCCGACCAGCATGATGTTGGCGGATCTCGGGCCCTCGCCGAACACGGTCTGGGTCGCGTCCTTGTAGAGATGGCAGGCGCGGCAATGCGCGGCCTCCGCGCGGAGCGCTTCGAGATCGTCGGCAGCTGGCTTGCGTTTCATCGGAGCCTCCGGCCGCTTCTGAGGCTTGTGCGGATCGGTTGCGGCATTGGCGATCATGGCGCCGGTCATGCGTTCGGCGTCCTCGATCAAGGGCTTAATGATCGAGGCCTCGGGCAGGTTCCTCCAATATTTCTTCGGCATCTCGGCCTGCATCGCCTTCACCTTGAGCCGGGCCGGATTGAAGATGCTGGCGTAATAGCGCCGCCAGGTCTCCTCCAGCCGGTCTTCGCGCGGTGCTTCGCTCTTGCTGACGCCCGGCGTGAACGCGAGCGCGTGGCCGTCCCAATGTGCGCAGAGGTCAGGCGTCAGGATCGACCAGGGCATGTCGGCAAAGCGTTTTGCGAAGAACGGGGCGGCGAGCTCGACGATGTGATGCTCCGGCTCGAACCAGGCGACGTAATGCGCTGCGCGCTCGCGTCCGATCTCGCGGAAGCGGACGAAGGCGTGCATCTTGTGCTCGTCGCGATGGACCGCGCGAGCCATCGCCGTGACCTGCGCGACGTCAGGGTCGGTCGCGACCTCGATGAGATCGTGGTTGTCCTTCAGCCGCCAGAGCAGGCGATAGAGGATCGCAAAGCGCTGGATATCGCGGTGCAGGATTGCGGCCTGGGCTAGCTCGACGAATTTGCCTGATACGTTGAAGGTGCCTTCGTTCGCCTCGAGGATCGGAGACGGCGCTTGCGGCGCGAACAACTCCGCCTCGCCGCCCTGCACGGTCCAGGTGACATCGGTGGGCTGCACGTGATGAAGCACGAGGCTGCGCGCGGCTTTGCGCCAGCCGTCGAAATCGGTTTCGGTGTCGAGGGTGATGTACTGCATCAGAAGCCAAATCCCAGTTGCGTTGCTTTCGGCTTGAACCGCTCGATCAGCCCGGCCGCATCAAGACGGTGCGGCGAGGGCCGGTGATCGCTGAGGACGATGAACGGCAGCGCCTTGTTGCGGGGCACGTGCAGGCGGGCGAGATCGGCGAGGCGGATCGTGGTGGTGCGCCGTGTTGCAATGATGCGCTCGACCGCCTTGGTGCCGAAGCCCGGCACGCGCAGCAGCTCCTCGCGGCTGGCGCGGTTGACGTCGAGCGGGAAGCGGTCGCGATGACGCAGCGCCCAGGCCAGCTTCGGATCGATGTCGAGCGGCAGCATCGCGCTGTCGTCGACGATCTCCGCAACGTCGAAACCGTAGAACCGCATCAGCCAGTCGGCCTGGTAGAGCCGGTGCTCGCGCAGCAGCGGCGGCTGCACCAGAGGCAAGGCGCGGCTGGCGTCGGGGATCGGGCTGAAGGCGGAGTAGTAGACGCGCCGCAGACGGTAGGCGCCGTAGAGATTGGCGCTGGTGTGGAGAATGGTGTGGTCGGAGGCTGCATCAGCACCGACGATCATCTGCGTGCTTTGGCCCGCCGGCGCGAAGCGCTGCGGCTTTGCCTTGGTCTTCGCGCTGCGGCCTTCCTCGGCCTCGTCCAGCTTCAGCCGCAGCCGGCCCATGGTGCGGCGGATCGCGCGCACGTCCTTCTCCGGCGCGAATTGCTGCAGGCTCGTTTCCTCGGGCATCTCGATGTTGATGGAGAGACGATCGGCATATTTGCCGGCTTCCGCGATCAGCGCATCGTCGGCCTCGGGAATGGTCTTGAGATGGATATAGCCGCGGAAGTGATGCTCCTCGCGCAGCTTTCGCGCGACGCTCACCACTTGCTCCATGGTGTAGTCGGGGTTGCGGATGATGCCGGAGGAGAGAAACAGGCCCTCGATGTAATTGCGCCGGTAGAAGTCGAGCGTCAGCTTGACCAATTCGTCGATGGTGAAGCGGGCGCGCGGCACGTTCGAGGAGGCGCGGTTGACGCAATAGAGGCAATCGTAATTGCAGGCGTTGGTCAGCAGCACCTTGAGCAGCGAGATGCAGCGTCCATCCGGCGCATAGGAATGGCAGATGCCCATGCCGGGTGCGGTCGACCCCATGCCCTTGCCGTCGCTGGAATCCCGCTTCTCCGTGCCGCTGGAGGCGCAGGACGCGTCGTATTTGGCGGCGTCCGCCAGGATTTCCAGCTTGCGTTGTACGTCCATCTTGGAATCCCTTTGATTCAGCTCATGAATCCGCTTGCGCGCCAATTCGATTGACTCTCTACGCGCCGTTAGCTTTATATTAGAACATATCATGAACAAATGAGCCAGCCGCTGGTTCTCTTTTTGAGAGCCATCGGCAATCACCCCTGAAGGAGCGGCGAGCATGAGCGGCGCACGGACAAGCGCGCTTGCGACCTTGCGCGGCCAGATCGAGCGCATCGAGACGGCGACGGTCGTGCATCCGCACGATCGCGTCGCGCTCGGTCACAGCGAAGCCGACAACGCGCTGAAGGGCGGGCTCGCGCGCGCGGCGATCCACGAGGTGTTTTGCACTGGGTCTCAGGGGACGGCCGCGACCGGCTTCGTCATGGGGCTTGCCGGGCGCGTCTCGGCGCAGCGGCCGCTGCTGTGGGTACGGCAGGATTTTTCAGAGATAGAGGCCGGTGCGCTGTCGATGAGCGGGCTCGCCGAGCTCGGCCTCGATCCGCGCCGCGTGGTGATGGTGCGCGCCGCCGATGTCGAGAGCGCGCTGCGTACCTCGGCCGATGCGCTCGCCTGCGATGCGCTGGGCGCCGTCGTGCTCGAGCTCTGGGGCGAAACCAGGCAGTTCGATCTCGTGGCGAGCCGCAAGCTGACGCTGGCCGCGCAAGGCTCCGGCGTCACCGGCCTGATGCTGCGGATGGCGGCGCAGCCGCTGCCTTCGACCGCGGAGACCAGGTGGATGCTGCGCGCGGCGCATTCGCCGCCGGGGTCGGTGTGGGACGCATGGGGCGCGCCGCGCTTCGATGCCGAACTCTTGCGTAATCGTCATGGCCCCTGCGGCCGGTGGATCATGGAATGGAATTGTGATGAGTGCCAGTTCAGTGAACCGTCGACGTATTCTCAGCCTGTGGCTGCCACGCCTGCCCATCGACCGGATCCAGCGGTTCTTCAACAGCTCCGGGCTGGGTAAAACCAATAATGAGCCGAGCATCGTCGTCATCAAGGACAACAATGCGCTGGTGATCCATGCGCTGGACGAGGCTGCCGAGCGTCTCGGCCTGTACGTAGGTCAGCCGCTCGCCAATGCGCGGGCGATGTGCCCGGATTTGCGCGTGTTCGATGCCGATGTCGCGGCCGATGCGAAGACGCTTAGCGACATCGCCGACTGGTGCGACCGCTTCACGCCGCTGGTCGCGCTCGATCCGCCGCACGGGCTGTTCCTCGACATCACCGGCTGTGCGCATCTGTTCGGCGGCGAGGCTGTGCTGTTGCAAGCGCTGGTTCGGGCGCTCGGCCGACAAGGCTTTGCCGTCAGCGCGGCAATCGCCGGCACCTCGGTCTGCGCGCGCACGCTGACGCGGCAGACCATGGGCACCATCGTTGCCGATGGCGGCGAGGCGGAGGCGATCAGCCGGTTTCCGGTGTCCGCGCTCGGTGCGGGTGAGGCCATCACCACCGGCCTGCGCCGCGCCGGCCTCAAGACCATCGGCGACGTCGCCACGCGCTCGCCGAGCGAGATCACGGCGCGGTTCGGAGCGCGGTTCTCCACGCTGCTGGCGCATGCGCTGGGGCAGGGCGATGCGCCGATCAATCCGCGAAAACCGCTGCCTGATTATATCGTGGAGAAGCGTTTCGCCGAGCCGATCGCGACCGACACCATGATCGCGATGACGCTGTCGCGGCTGGCGGACACGCTGATTGCCTCCATGGAGAAGCAGGGCAAGGGCGCGCGCCGGCTGGAAGCCGCGTTCTTCCGCACCGACGGCGTGGTGCGCGCGATCATGGTCGAGACCGGACGTCCGGTGACGCGAAGCGCGGTGATCGACCGGCTGTTCCGCGAGCGTCTCGATGCGCTCGCCGATCCCCTCGATCCCGGTTTTGGCTTCGACATGGTGCGCCTGTCGGCGAGCCGCACCGAGATCGTGGTGCAGGAGCAGCGCGATCTCGACGCCCATGTCCACGACAATGACGAGCTTGCCGCCCTGATCGACCGCATTGCCGCGCGCATCGGCGGAAAGCGCGTCGTCGTGCACCTGCCTGAGGATACCCATATCCCCGAATGTGCGGTGCTGGCCGCCCCGGCGCAGCATCATCTCGCCGCCGCCATGCAGGCCGAATGGCCGGCACGGACCGAAAGCGAGCCGCCGCTGCGTCCCTTAAGGCTGTTCGACAAGCCGGAGCCGATCAAGGTGCCGTTCGCGGCCGTGCCGGATGGTCCGCCGCATCAGTTCACCTGGCGCCGAGCGCTGCATGCCGTGGTGCGGGTGGAAGGACCCGAGCGTATCGCGATGGAATGGTGGCGGCAGGACGGCAAGCAGCTGACCCGGGATTACTTTCGCATCGAGGATGCCGAGGGCCTGCGCTTCTGGATTTTTCGCGACGGACTTTACGAGGGGGAGGTGTTCGACGGCGACGGCGAACCTGCTTCTCCCGGCTGGTATGTGCACGGTCTCTTCGCATGAATAGCCCCGCTTATGCCGAGATCGGCATCACCACCAATTTCTCCTTCCTGCGCGGCGGCTCGGATCCGCGCGCCTATGTGCATCAGGCGAGCAAGCTCGGCATTCCCGCGATCGGAATCGCCGACCACAACACGCTCGCCGGCGTGGTGCGGGCCTGGAATGAGCTCGACAATGACAAGGTGCTGCACAAGCCGAAACTGCTGATCGGTGCGCGCATCGTCTTCATCGACGGCACGCCCGATATTTTTGTCTACCCGCGCGACCGCGCCGCCTATGGCCGGCTGTGCCAGCTCCTGACCAAAGGCAAGCGCGGCGACGACATCACGCGGATCGAGAAGGGCGAGTGCCGTCTCACCTTCGCCGATCTCCTGGAATTCTCCGAGGGGCAGCTTTTGGTCCTGACGTTGCCGCATCGCTTCGAGCCGGCGCAGGCGCTGGATGTGCTTGCAAAGCTGAGGGCGAGCCGCGCCGAGGGCGTGTGGCTGGCAGCGAGCCTGATCTATCGCGGCGACGACCGGCGCCGCCTGGCACGGCTCGATGACCTCGCGGCCAAAGCAAAAGTGCCGCTGCTCGCGACCAACGAAGTGCTCTATCACGATCCCGGCCGCCGTCCGCTTCAGGATGTGCTGACCTGCATTCGGGAAAAGACCACGATCGAGGCTGTGGGGCGTAAGCTGGAAGCCAATGCCGAGCGGTTCTTGAAGACGCCGCGAGAGATGGCGCGGCTGTTCCGCGATGTCCCCGAGGCGATCGCGGAGACCATGCGTTTTGCGGGGAAGATCGACTTCTCGCTCGACCAGCTCAAATACCAGTATCCGGATGAGCCGGTGCCGCCGGGCAAGACCGCGCAAGGACATCTGGAGGATTTGACCTGGGCGGGCGTCGATAAATACTTTGGCGGCATCGAGAACATTGACGACAAGCTGCGCGCGACGTTGAACAAAGAACTCGCGCTGATCGCCGAGCTGAAATACGCGCATTATTTCCTCACCGTGCACGACATCGTGCATTACGCGCGCAGCCAGAGCATCCTGTGCCAGGGGCGGGGGTCGGCAGCGAACTCGGCCGTGTGCTACGTGCTCGGCATCACCTCGGTCGATCCGACCAAGGTCGATCTGTTGTTCGAGCGCTTCATCTCCAAGGAGCGGCTGGAGCCGCCTGACATCGACGTCGATTTCGAGCATTCCCGGCGCGAGGAGGTGATGCAATATGTCTATCGCCGCTACGGCCGCCATCGTGCCGCGATCATCGCAACGGTCATCCACTATCGCCCGCGCAGCGCCATCCGCGACGTCGGCAAGGCGCTGGGCCTGACCGAGGACGTCACCGCCGCGCTCGCCGACACCGTCTGGGGCAGTTGGGGCAAGGGCCTCAACGACATGCAGGTCAGGCAGGCCGGGCTCGATCCGCAAAATCCCATGATCAACCTTGCGGTCGAGCTTGCAACCGAGCTGATCGAATTCCCCCGCCATCTCTCCCAGCATGTCGGCGGTTATGTGCTGACGCAGGACCGGCTCGACACCTATGTCCCCATCGGCAACGCGGCGATGGACGACCGCACCTTCATCGAGTGGGACAAGGACGACGTCGACGCGCTCAACATGATGAAGGTCGACGTGCTCGCGCTGGGCATGCTGACCTGCATCCGGAAATGTTTTGATCTGATCGCAGACCACAAAGGCGAGCGTTTTGTGCTGGCGAGCGTTCCACAGGACGATCCCAAGGTTTACGACATGCTGTGTGATGGGGAATCGCTCGGCGTGTTCCAGGTCGAGAGCCGCGCCCAGATGAACATGCTGCCGCGCCTGAAGCCGCGGACCTTCTACGACCTCGTCATCGAAGTCGCGATCGTGCGGCCGGGTCCGATCCAGGGCGACATGGTGCATCCGTATTTGCGTCGGCGGAACGGCCTGGAGAAGGTGACCTATCCCTCGCCATCGCCCGAGCATGGTCCTGCGGACGAACTCTACAAGGTGCTGCACAAGACGAAGGGCGTGCCTCTGTTCCAGGAGCAGGCCATGCGCATCGCGATCGAGGCGGCAAAATTCACGTCCGAGGAAGCCAACGGCCTGCGCCGCTCGATGGCGACCTTCCGCAATGTCGGCACCATTGGCCAATACGAGGAGAAGCTGATCGGCAACATGGTCGCGCGCGGTTACGATGCCAATTTTGCCAGAAGCTGCTTTGACCAGATCAAGGGCTTCGGCTCCTACGGTTTCCCGGAGAGCCACGCCGCGAGCTTCGCCCAGCTCGTCTACATCTCGTCATGGCTGAAATATCATCACCCCGACGCTTTCTGCTGTGGCCTCCTGAACTCGCAGCCGATGGGCTTTTATGCGCCCGCACAGATCGTCAGCGACGCCCGCAAGAACGGCGTCGAGGTGCGCGACATCGACGTGTCCTGTAGTTTTGCGCAGAACACGCTGGAGAATACTGACGGCAGGTATTGTGCCGTCCGCCTTGGCTTTCGCCAGATCGACGGCTTCCACTGGCTCGATCCCGATGAGGAGGCCCTCAAGAAGGAGCAGGCGAAGCGGCAAGGCAAGGTCTATGTCACTCAGGAAGACTGGGGCGACCGCATCATCGCCGCCCGCAACCGCCGCCCCTTTACCTCGCTGGAGGATTTCGCCCGCGACACCGGCCTGCCCAAGCGCGCGCTGATCCTGCTGGCCGATGCCGACGCGTTTCGCTCGCTCGGGCTCGACCGCCGCGAGGCGCTGTGGCAGGGGGGGGGGGG
>NZ_AJQF01000144.1:0-2653 GCF_000261705.1 Bradyrhizobium genomosp. III
GCGGCGACCGCGCGCGAGCAGCCGGACGAGCACGCGCAACCGCTGCCGGTGATGCCGCGTTCCGAGCAGGTGGTCGCGGACTACCAGACCATCCGGCTATCGCTGAAGGGGCACCCGATGGAATTCTTGCGCGAAATGTTTTCGCGCGAGCGCGTCGTCGCCTGCAAGGATATCAGTCACGAGAACGAGCGTCGCCGCGTCCGCTGCGCCGGCGTGGTGCTGGTGCGGCAACGGCCGGGCAGCGCCAGCGGCGTCGTGTTCATGACGCTGGAGGACGAAACCGGCATCGCCAATGTCGTGGTGTGGCCCAAGATCATGGAGCAGTACCGGAAAGAAGTCATGGGCGCGCGCCTCATCCTGGTCGAAGGCTATATCCAGAGCAGTCCCGAGAAGGTGACGCATCTCATCGCCCAACGCATGATCGATCGCTCGCATGATCTGGTCGGCCTCGCCAACGACGCGCTGAGCCGCAAGCATCCGGTGCCGGCAGGTGCCACCGTGGTCGAGCCGCTCAACGAAGACTCCCGCGCGCTTGCGGACATGCCGGCACAGAAAATCCGCCACCCCCGCAACGTCCGCATCCTGCCGCCATCGCGGGATTTTCATTGAGGGGTGGGGCGAAGTGCTGCCACACGCACGGCGGGTGGGCAAAGGCGCGTAAGCGCCGTGCCCACCTCCTTTTGCGGCTCGTCGCGAAGACGTGGGCACGCTTTGCTTTGTTTACCCTACGAGCTCCTCGATGATGTCGCGCCTTAAAAATTCACCCGGTTCGAGATCGCGCCGTCCACGACGAGATTCGATCCCGTCGTGAACCCCGACACCGGGCTTGCCAGAAACACCGCGGCGCTCGCGATTTCCTGCGGCGTGGCCATCCGGCCGGTCGGATTGCGCTTCATCGCGTCGGCGTAACGCTCGGGCATGTTCTTCTCGACCATCTCCCAGACGCCGCCCTTGAAATAGACCGTGCCGGGCGACACGACATTCACGCGGATCTTCTTCTTTGCATATTGCCGCGCCAGCCCCTTGGCCATGTGGATCAGCGCCGCCTTGATCGGGCCGTAGGAACTGGCCGTGTCGGCCTGCGCCGCCGAGATCGAGGAGATGATGACGAAGGCGGCGTCGCCGCTTCTCTCGCCGCTCGCTTCGAGGAACGGCCGCGCGGCGTCGAACGCGTGCACGGCGCCAAGCAGGTCGAGCCGGAAGTTCTGCTCCCACGATGCGGGATCGTGGCCTTGCGCCATCGCGCCGGCGTTGGAGAACAACAGGTCGACGCCGCCGAGCTCTTTTGCGGCACCCTCGATCCAGGATTTCAGCGCTGCGCCGTCGGTCACGTCGACCGGGCCGCCGGTGGCGTTGACGCCCTTCGCCTTCAGCTCGGCAACGGTAGCCGCAACCTGATCTGCATTGCGCGCGCACACCGCGACATTGGTGCCTTCACCGGCGAGCGTCTCCGCAATCGCCCGCCCGATGCCGCGCGTGCCGCCGAGCACGATGGCGTTCTTGCCTTTGAGACCGAGATCCATTGTTGGGTTTCCTTTTTGTTGGTCGCGGGAGTGTAGCTGTTTCGGAAGACGCCCAGAAGCCTCCACATGGTCATTGCGGGCGCAGCGAAGCAATCCGGAAATGCATCTGCGGAAATAGACTGGCTTGGTCGCATCAGCACAAAATTGCCACGCAATCTTGTCGCGAGCTCCTCGCAATGACGTGGAGAGAGGTGGGGCCTCCTCACTCCGGCGCGGCGCCCACCGGCGGGCCGCCGGGCGGGCGGTGCAGGAAGGTCAGCGAGGCATAAGCGCCGGCCCAGGAGCCGATCGCGGCGAAGGCAACGTAAAAGGCGTTTTCGGTGTAGCTGATCACGGCGTAGGAGGAGAGCAGGTACCAGACCGCACTCCAGTTCGCGGCCGGCACGCGTTTTCGCGCGATCACGGCCGAGGTGAACATGACATAGACCGCGTCTGTGGCCGCCGTTGCGATGAACACGGCGCCTGCGGTAAGGGGGTCGATGGCGGCCATTGCATTTCCTTATGGGCTAATGGATGGTCGCTTGAAAAACTAAGGGAGAGAAGCGGCCATGCAAAGCCCTGCCGACATTCTCAAGGACATCTGGACCTCCGCCGGGGGCGATGCACCAGCGCTCGAACGCGTACGGCTGAGCGGCGAAGAGCCTCAGCTTCCGTCCTCGTTCCGCGTCGCAATTGCCGGACAGACGACCATCGCCGCGGCCGGCCTCGCCGCCGCGGAGATCTGGCGACTGCGCAGCGGGCAGACGCAGGATGTCTCCGTCGACATGCGCCACGCCGTTGCCGAATGCCGCTCCGAGCGCTATCTGCTTCTCGACGACAAGCCGCCGCCCCCGGCCTGGGACGCCATCGCCGGCGTCTACAGGACCGGCGACAATCGCTTCGTTCGCTGCCACACCAATTTCCCGCATCATCGCGACGCCGTCTGCAAGGTGCTCGGCTGCGAGGCGGAGCGCGACAAGGTGCAGGCCGCGCTGATGCAATGGAAGGGCGAGGATTTCGAGACTGCGGCTTACGCGGCGGGCGGCGTCGTCGCGCTCATGCGCTCCCACGACGAATGGTCCGCGCTGCCGCAGGCGCGTGCGCTCGCCGGGTTGCCGCTGCTCTCGATCGAGAAGATCGGCGAGGCCCCG
>NZ_AJQF01000145.1:0-25088 GCF_000261705.1 Bradyrhizobium genomosp. III
TCCGCTTGCAGCCCTGCGCGTGCTCGATCTCTCTCGAGTCATCGCGGGGCCCGTCGCCGGCCGCACGCTCGCTGCGCATGGTGCGGATGTGCTGCTGGTGTCAGGGCCGGAGCTGCCCGCCATTCCCTGGCTCACCATCGACACCGGCCGCGGCAAGCTCACCACCTTCATCGAACTGAAAAGCGAGACGGGCAGGGCGCAATTGCGCGAACTGTTGCGGGACGCCGACATCTTCTCGCAGGGCTATCGCCCGCGCGCGCTCGCCGCCCTCGGCTTTGCGCCCGAGGATGCAGCGCAGATCAATCCCGGCATCGTCTATGTGACGCTGTCGGCCTATGGCCACGCCGGCCCCTGGGCCGAGCGGCGCGGTTTCGATTCCCTCGTGCAGACCACGACCGGATTCAATCACGCCGAGGGACGCGCTGCCGGTCTCGATGGCCCCAAGGAATTGCCGGCGCAGATGCTCGATCACGCCACCGGCTATCTGATGGCGTTCGGCGCGATGATGGCCAAGGCGCGTCAGGCGCGCGAAGGCGGCAGCTGGCACGTGCGTGTGTCGCTGGCGCAGACCGGGCGCTGGCTTTGGAATCTCGGCCGGCTCGATGGCGGACTGAACACCCCGGATCTTACGGGCGACGCTGTACATGCTGCGTTCATCGAGAGCGTGCCATCTGGCTTCGGCATGTTGAAGGCGGTGCGCCATTCGGCGATGCTGTCGAAGACGCCGGCGCAATGGAGCCGTCCGGCAATGCCGCTCGGCAGTCATCCGGCACAGTGGCCGGCGCGAAGCTGACGTGAAGCTGACATGTCGCGAAATTTTAACGCAAACCGAAAGGCGCCCGGCGTTTTTTAGGTTGTTTGAACTCCCAATTCGGCACTATTAGCGCAACCGATAAGGCAGGCATCTGCCGAGATCGTCGCAGACACGACCGGGCTCCATGGTAGTTGAAAATACCAAGCGATTGCAGGTGTTTACAAAACAACGGGTGATCACATCCGTAGTTCTACTAGCTCTTGCCGGTGTCGGCGCCGGTGCCTACGGCTTCCTCTCTTCCGGGTCCAAGGAAAAGAAGCACTCCGAGATCTCCAGCCAGTCGCGCAGGAATGCGCAGAACTTCACGCCGACGCCGTCCGAATGGGCGACGCTGACGATCGAGCCGGTCAAGGCCAAGGCCTTCCGCGCCGAATATGTCACGGAAGGCAAGGTCGCCGTCGACGAGGACCGCTCGACACCGGTGTTCTCGCCCTATGCCGGCCGCGTCACCAAGCTGCTGGCCAAGCCGGGTGAGATGCTGAAGCAGGGCCAACCGCTGTTCACGATCGAGGCCGCCGACACCGTGCAGGCCCAGAACGATTTCATCGCGGCGATGACCTCGCAGAACAAGGCGAAGTCGGCGCTCGAGCTCTCCGACATCCAGTTCAAGCGCGCCAAGGACCTCTACGAGGGCCATGCCATTCCGCTGAAGGATTATCAGCAGGCCGAAGCGACCCAGGTTCAGGCGCGCAACGACATGCGCTCCTCGGGGACCGCGCTGGAAGCCGCGCGCAACAAGCTGCGCATCCTCGGCTTCACCGACGAGACCATCAAGGCGTTCCAGGACAAAGGCGCCATCAATCCGGAAGTCACGATCTATTCGCCGATCTCCGGCACGGTCGTGCAGCGCAAGATCGGCCCCGGCCAGTACGTCAATTCCGGCGCCAGCGATCCAGTCTTCGTGGTCGGCGATCTCTCCACGGTCTGGCTCACCGCCTTCGTGCGCGAGAGCGACGCCGCCGCGGTCTGCATCGGCCAGGACATCACCGTCAACGTGATGGCGCTGCCGGGCCGCCCCTTGACCGCCAAGATCAATTACGTCGCTGCCGCGATCGACCCCAACACCCGCCGCCTGCAGGTCCGCGCCACCATCGACAACAAGGACGGGCTGCTCAAGCCCGAGATGTTCGCCAACGTCACGATCTACTCGGCCGGCGATCGCGCCGCGCCCGCTGTGCCGAAGCAGGCGTTGATCTATGAAGCCGACAAGGTCCGCATCTGGGTCGCGCGCGAGGACAAGTCGGTCGAGCTGCGCCAGATCAAGATCGGCCTCATCAACGGCAACCTCGTCGAGGTCACCAGCAATCTGAAACCCGGCGAGCAGATCGTCACCAAAGGCAGCCTGTTCATCGACCGCGCGGCGTCCGGCAGCTGATCGACGACCCAAAAAACTGAAGACAAATTGAAGACCTGATGGATCGTCTCGTCGCCCTTGCCGTCAACCGGCGCTTCCTGATGGTCGGGATGTTCGTCGCCGTGCTGATCGGCGGCGTCATCGCGTTCAACCAGCTCAACATCGAGGCCTATCCCGATCCGACCCCGCCGATGGTCGACATCGTGACGCAGAGCCCGGGGCTGTCGGCGGAGGAGATCGAGCGCTACATCACGATCCCGATCGAGACCCAGGTCGCAGGTCTGAAGAACCTGACGACCATCCGCACGATCTCGCTTTACGGCCTCTCCGACGTCAAACTCCAGTTCTCCTTCGCCTACACCTATGACGAGGCGTTGCAGCAGGTATTGAACCGCCTGGCGCAGCTCGCGCCGCTGCCGGGCAACGTGCAGCCGCAGATCTCGCCGCTCAGCCCGATCGGCGAGATCTTCCGCTACCGTCTCGTGGGTCCGCCGAACTACAGCGTGCTCGATCTCAAGACCATCCAGGACTGGATCCTGCAGCGCCGCTTCCGCGCCGTGCCTGGTGTCATCGACGTCACCGGCTGGGGCGGCAAGAGCAAGACCTATGAGCTCCAGGTCGACTTCAACAAGCTGGTCGCCAACGGTCTGACGCTGCCGCAATTGCTCCAGGCGGTCGGCAATTCCAACGTCAATGTCGGCGGCAACACCGTCAATATCGGCCAGCAATCGGCGGTCGTGCGCGGCGTCGGCCTGATCCGGTCGATCGACGATCTCGCCAATACCATGGTGGCGCAGACCGGCGGCAATCCGGTGCTGGTCAAGGACGTCGCCACCGTCACCGTCGGCCAGAAGCCGCGCCTCGGCATTGCCGGCCTCGACGAGTCCGACGACATCGTGCAGGGCATCGTCCTGATGCGCCGCGGCGAGCAGAGCTCGCCGACCATTAAGCGTGTCCACCAGCTCGTTCAGACCATCAACAATTCCAGCATCCTGCCGCCCGGCGTGCGCATCGAACGCATCTACGACCGCGGCGACCTGATCGAGCTCACCACCCACACCGTGCTGCACAACATGGTGGTCGGCATTCTCTTGATCGTGCTGTTGCAGTGGATCTTCCTCGGCGACCTGCGCAGCGCGCTGATCGTCGGCGCCACCATTCCGTTCGCGCTGTTCTTCGCCGTCATCATCCTGGTGCTGCGGGGGGAATCGGCCAATTTGCTGTCGGTCGGCGCGATCGATTTCGGCCTGATCGTCGATGCCACCGTCATCATGGTGGAGGCGATCTTCCGCCGTCTGACCCAGACGACGCCGATGTCCGAGACCGAACATATGTCCAATGAGACTCTGTTCGGCATGAAGAGCCACGCCATCCTCAGCGCGGCCGCCGACGTCTCGCGCTCGATCTTCTTTGCCGCGGCGATCATCATCGCGGCCTTCCTGCCGCTGTTCACGCTGTCCGGCGTCGAGGGCAACATCTTCGGGCCGATGGCCCGCACCTATGCCTATGCGCTGGCCGGCGGGCTGCTTGCGACCTTCACCGTCACGCCGGCGCTGTCCGCGATCATCCTGCCCGCGCATGTCGAGGAAACCGAGACCAGGGTGATGCGGATCCTGCACCGGTTGTACTCGCCGTTGCTGCAGTGGGCGGTCGCCAACCGCAACATCGTGCTCGGCGGTGCGGTCGGCCTCGTGCTGATGACGGTGGCGCTCAGCCGGATGCTCGGCCTCGAATTCCTGCCGAAGCTGGAAGAGGGCAATCTCTGGATTCGCGCCACGCTGCCGCCGACCATCTCGCTCCAGGAAGGCAACAGCTACGTCAACGAGATGCGCAAGGTGATCCGCGCCCGGCCCGAGGTCGAGTCCGTCGTGTCTCAGCACGGCCGTCCCGACGACGGCACCGACGCCGCCGGCTTCTTCAATGCCGAGTTCTTCGCGCCGCTCAAACCGATCAGTCAGTGGCCCGGGACCCGCGACAAGGAAGAGCTGACCGCGCAACTGCTCAAGCAGCTCGACGATCGCTTCCCCGGTGTCGAGTTCAACTTCTCGCAATATCTCCAGGACAACGTCTCCGAGGCCGTCTCCGGCGTGAAGGGCGAGAACTCGATCAAGCTGTTCGGCAGCGACCTGCAGGCGCTGACCGACACCGCCAACAAGATCAAGTCGGTGCTGGCCACGGTGCAGGGCGTCACCGACCTTGCGGTGTTCACCTCGCTCGGCCAGCCGACCGTCCAGATCGACATCGACCGCGCCAAGGCCGCGCGCTACGGCCTTGCGCCGGGCGACATCAACGCCACGATCAAGGTCGCGATCGGCGGCGACACGGCGGGCGATCTCTACGAGTCCGGCTCCGATCGTCACTTCCCGATCATCGTCCGCCTCGCGCCGGAATACCGCAGGAGTGCCGAGGCGATCCAGAATTTGCGCATCGGCGCACCCGGGCCGAACGGCACCGTCACGCAGATTCCCCTGAGCGAGGTCGCCACCATCAGCCTCGTCTCGGGCGCGGCCTACATCTATCGCGAGCAGCAGGAACGCTATCTGCCGATCAAGTTCTCGGTGCGCGAGCGCGACCTCGGCAGTGCGATCCGCGAGGCGCAGCAGAAGATTGCCGAGCAGGTGCAGCTGCCGCCCGGTTCGCACATGGACTGGGTCGGCGAGTTCGGCAACCTTCAGGACGCAATCCGGCGGCTGTCGATCGTGGTGCCGATCTCGCTGGCGCTGATCGGCGTGCTGCTCTGGTTCAATTTCGGCTCGATGACCGACACGCTGCTCGCGATGAGCGTGATCCCGATGGCGATCTTCGGCGGCGTGCTGGGACTTTTGATATCGGGCACGGCATTCAGCGTTTCCGCGGCGATCGGCTTCATCGCGCTGTTCGGCATCGCCGTGATGGACGGGATCATCATCCTGTCGCAGTTCAACCAGCTCATCGAAGAGGGCATGGACCGCATGAGTGCGGTGGTGCGCACCGGCGAGCTTCAGCTCCGGCCGGTGCTGATGACCTGCGTCGTCGCCGGCGTCGGGCTGCTGCCGGCGGCGCTGTCGGAAGGAATCGGCTCGCAGGTGCAGAAGCCGCTCGCGGTCGTCGTCGTCACCGGCATGATGCTGGCGCCGGTCGTGATCCTCGTCACGCTGCCGGTCCTGATCTCGTTCTTCTCGCGCCGCGCGCGCTGACCGTCAGAATCCGTAGAGTCGTGCCGGGTTGTCGACCAGGATCTTCTTGCGCACATCGGCATCCGGTGCCCACACCGGAAGCTGGTTGAGCAGGCGGGCGTCGTCGATCTGATAGAGCGGCGCGATGTCGGTCGGCTTGCGTCCCTCGACACGGCTCGAATCCGGATGCGGCCAGTCGGTGCCCCAGACGATGCGGTCCGGATTCGCCGCGATCAGCGCACGTGCATAAGGCGCCATGTCCTGATAGTCGGGCGCGAGCTTTGACGAGCGATAGGCGCCGGAGATCTTCACATAGGCCTTGCCGGACTTCACCAGCGCAGCGAGATCGGAGAAACCCGGCTGCTCCAGGCCGAGCGAAGCTTCCAGCCCGCCGAAATGGTCGAACACGACAGGTACCGGCGCCGTCTCGACGAGGTCCTTGATCGCCGAGATCATAGGAAGCGTGGTGTAGAGCTGCACGTGCCAGCCGCGCGCCTTCATGCGCTCGACGGCGGTGGTGAAGCGTGACCTGCCGACATTGGGGTCGTTGACGCCGCCGGTTGCGAGATTGAGGCGCATGCCGCGGAAACCGTCCGCCTGCATCGCATCGAGCTGTGCCTCGGTCGTCTTGTCGTCGATCACGGCGACGCCGCGCGCATTGGCGCCGCGTGCCTTCATGCCGAACAAGGTCGACGAATTGTCGGTGCCGTAGACGCTGGGGGTGACGATCACCACGCGCTCGATATGCAGCGCCTTGTGCAGTGCAGCCATTTCTTCGGGGCTTGCCGGCTCGGGCGTGTAGACGCGCCCGGCGAAGAACGGAAACTTCTCGACGTCGCCATGAATGTGAGTGTGGCAGTCGCAGGCATGCGCGGGGACGTCGAAATTGACCGGCGTCGCAGGCTGCGCCGCGCGGGCGTGGGCTCTGTTGGTCATGGCTACTCCGGCGGCGAGGGAGGCAAGCAGGACGCTGCGTCGATCGAGCACGGTTTCTCTCCCTGGTTGTTTTATTTGGCAGTGTGCCGGGACGGTACCACATCAGCCGGATCGAAGCTGCGCTTCGTTGCATAGCTGCTCGACAATGTCCGCAAGCAGACGTGAGCCGTCCGCGCGCACGACCGGGCAGGGCAGGCCCGCGAGCCATGCTTCATGCTTGGCGAGACTGCGACCTTCGCGATCCCCCGCTTCGTAATGAGAGGCCCATTCGACGAAGTCTTCGGTCTCGTCGTGGCGCCAGCCGCCCGGCGCGACGGCGTCAGCGCCGAAATGGGCGGCCTCGCGGGCGCGCAATCGCTTCATCCGGATCTCGCGCGGCGCGGTCACGAAGCCGGCCCGCGAGCGCCCGGCCGAGCGTCGTCACGCCGGAGCCCGAAGCGCCCGTCAGATGGATGCGGCGGCTTTTCATGGGCACCGGCCCGATAGATTGAAACTACTGCCCCGACGGCGTGCGCAGCCCGTGCCAGGCGTCGCGGACCTGGTGGTAGTGAACCTCGGGCAAATAATCCGGCGTGTTCAGGCTGAGCGTCTTGACGTCGAGATGGCCGATGGCGCTGAGCAGCGTGTAGGATGCGATGACGCGGTCGCGGTTGGCGCCGATCAGGCGGGCCTTGGCCTGGATCAAATCGGCCTGCGAGTTCAAGACGTCGACCGTGGTGCGTTGTCCGCCGGCGGCCTCGCGCTGCACGCCCTGGAGTGCGACGGTCGCAGCCTTCACTTCGGATTCCGAGGCCGACACGGTGATCTTAGCGCCTTCATTGGCGACCCAGGCGCTCACTGCCGCCGTGCGAGCCTGGTTGCGGACCTGGTCGAGCACGAGCCGGCTCTGCGCCGTGATCTCCTTGGCCTGCCGGGTCTGCGCGGCGGCCTGGCCGCCGTCGTAGATCGGCGCGGTGACATTGGCGACGATCGAGGCCTGGTCCTCGGCGAAGGTGCCGAGCGTCGGGTCGTTGTTGCGGCTCTTGCTGGCGCTGCCCTGAATGGTGGCGCTCGGCAGCAATGAGCCTTCGGCGATGCGGATGTTGGTGGAGGCGACATCGACGTCGAAGCTGGCGGCCATCACCGCCGGATGCTGGCGGATTGCCATGGTCATGGCGTCTTCGCGGCTCTTCGGCAGATAGCGATCGACGGCCTCGGCGGCCCGAAGCTGCGATGGCGCATTGCCGATCACTTGCGCATAGGTCGCCTGGCTGACGGCAAGCGCGACCTCGGCGGCGTTGAGATCGGCAAGGCCGCGGTTGAGGCGCGCTTCGGCCTGCGCGCTGTCGGTCGGCGTGACATCGCCGGCGTTGAGACGGCGCTGGGTGACCGAGAGCGTCTCGCGCAGGAAGGCGACGTTGGAACGCTGCGCCTCGACCAGCGACTGGTTGGCGAGCACGTTGGTGTAGGCGGTGACCGCGTCGAGCAGCACGCCCTGGCCGACATTGCGCAGCGCCTCGCGGCCCGACTGCACCTGGAGCTCGGCGGCCCGCACGTTGTTGGCGGTGCGGAAGCCGTTGAACAAGGTCTGCGTCACGGTGACGCCGATGATCCATGGCTTCAAATTGCCGGTCTGGATTGTGTTGTCGGGCAGCAGATTGCGAACCGATTGCAGGCCGGCGCTGAGGCTCGCCACGATCTGCGGCCGGTAACCGGCGAGGGCCTGCGGCACGTTCTCGTCCGTGGCGCGTTGTCGCGCACGTTCGGCATTGAGCTGTGGATTGGTCTGGTAGGCCTTGGCGAGCGCCTCCGGCAGGGCTTCGGCCCAGGCGGCGGAGGGCAGGGCGCAACACAGCGCCAGCGTGGTCCATGTCGCAAGCACAGGACCCACGCCCGATCGATGCCGCGTCATCTCGCGACCAGCTCTGGCGGTACGCCCAATCATGTAATCCCGCTTACCCCGGCTGTCCGCCCCCGCCGACGGTGGCCTCTTAACTGTTTAACCAGCCGAGGTCCCGCAGGCAAACTGCCGCGGGGGAAACCCCCATGAAATCCGTGCTTGTTGCAGGTGCGTCACAGGAGTTCTGAGGGAACGCGGCCGAGCCTTACACCAGCCTGACCCGTTCCCTGACGTTACCGGTTCTTGTTCACCGGCTTGCGCTTCTCGATGAACGCCGCCATGCCCTCGGAGCGGTCCTCCAGCGCGAAGGTCGAGTGGAACAGGTTGCGCTCGACGCTCATGCCCTCGGCGAGCGTGGTCTCGAAGGCGCGGTTCACCGCTTCCTTGGCCATCGCGGCCGCAGGGCGCGACATCGCGGCGATCTTCTCGGCCGCCGCCATCACTTCGTCCATCAGCTTGTCGGCAGGCACGATGCGGCTGACGAGGCCGCTTCTCTCGGCTTCCGCCGCATCCATCATGCGGCCGGTGAGGCACAGGTCCATCGCCTTGGACTTGCCGATCGCGCGTGTCAGGCGCTGGGTACCGCCGATGCCGGGAATGGTGCCGAGCGTGATCTCGGGCTGGCCGAACTTTGCGGTGTCGGCGGCGATGATGAAATCGCACATCATGGCGAGCTCGCAGCCGCCGCCGAGCGCATAGCCGGCAACCGCGGCAACCGTCGGCTTGCGGCAACGCGCGATACGGTCGCCGCCGATCGCGGCGAAATCCTCGGAGAACATGTCGATGAAGCCCTTCGGCTGCATCTCCTTGATGTCGGCGCCGGCGGCAAAGGCCTTCTCGCTGCCGGTCACGACGATGCAGCCGATGGCGTCATCGGCCTCGAGATCGTCGACGGCAGCTGCGATCTCGCGGAAGACGCCGAAGGAGAGCGCGTTGAGCAACTTCGGCCGGTTCAGCTTGATGATGCCGACCGCGCCTTTGCTTTCGACGATGATGTGTTCGAACGTGCTCATGCTCCACCCACGCTTTTGATTGGGCGGGCAATGTGCCCGCTGGCGCGGTGAGCTTCAAGGGGCTAACGGCGGCCGGAACACGCAGCAAGATGCGCGTTCCGGGGAGGTCTCTCGGGCCAGGATCGGGCCCGCAATCACGCCATGAACATGCGGGCGGCGGACGCCAGCGTCAGCAGCGTGCCGACGCCGATGAAGATCTTGCCGATCAGGGAGCTCTGGTCCCAGGCAGAGCTCTGCTGGGTGCTTGCCATCACCGGTGCCGGTCGGGGCTGGGCCTCGGTTGCGGCAATCACCGCCTTCTGCGCGGGCGGGTTGTCCTGTTGCGCGGCGCGGTCGATGTCGTTGAGCTGATCGGGGGCGACCACCTGGCTCTCGGCGTTCGCGGCGTTGGTATTATCGGCCGCTGCCTGGACATTGGTGTTGGCGCGGTCTGTCATTGCCGAGGCCGCTGCCGCAGTCGGGGTGTCGGTGGTGGCGAGCTGCGCATTGGCGTTGGCGACCGCCGGCGGCATCTGGGTCGAGGCCGGGACGTTATTGTCGGCCGTGCTGTCGGCCTTCGTCTCGTCGGCCTTGTTGTCGGCCTTGGTCGGAGCGGCGTTCTTGTCGGCCTTGTCGTCGGATTTCTGTGCTGTCTTGCCGCTGGTGGTGGTGCGGCGTGACTCATGGCGCCGGTGCTTGCTCGGCTTGGCCGCGTCGGCCTGCTTGCCCGCGCTGTCCGAATTGCTTGTGGCCGAGTTTGGAGCCGCCTGTGCAAGGCCTCCGAACAGCAACAAAAGGCCGGCAAGAACAATCAGGGCCGCGCGCCCGCTGGCTTTCATCATGGTGATGATCTCCCCAATTCCGCCCGTCCCGGAAACGAACAGAGACCCCGGGGCGTGACGACAGCGGGGCAGAAAATGGGAATCTTCGGGCCACAACGGGCAAAACCGGGGCAGACCGGACCCCCTGAAGCCAGCCGCCGGGTGCGGGACGGGCCGATCGGTGTTATGAGCCGTCGCAGACGTTTACGGCCGGACCGGTCGCGCGGTCCGGAGCATATCACGAATTCGTGATCGCGCCGGGCCCGCGTAACAAATTGAACGGACGGCCGAATTGCATTGGTGAGGGGCGCGCGTGCGCGGACGTGAGGACGAATGGACCGGCCTGATGCGGTCGGCCATGGCTGGCGATGATGCGGCCTATCATCGCCTGTTGAGGGCGGTCACGCCGGTGCTGCGCGCTGCAGCGAGGCGAGGCCTGGCACGGGCAGGCCAGCCTCCCGACCAGGCTGAGGATATCGTGCAGGAGATTCTGTTGGCGGTGCATCTGAAGCGGCACACCTGGGACAGCGAAGCCCCCTTCGCGCCCTGGCTGTTTGCCATCGGCCGCAACAAGCTGATCGACTCGCTGCGCCGGCGCGGCAGGCGCGTCTTCGTCAATATCGACGATTTCGCCGAAACCCTTCCGGGCGAGGCGCCCGAGGAAACCGCCTCCGCGGGCGAGGTCGCAGCCCAGCTCAACACCCTGCCGCAGCGCCAGCGCGACGTGCTGCAGTCGATCGCGGTCGAGAGCGCCTCGATCAAGGATACGGCGGCGAAGTTTTCGATGAGCGAGGGCGCGGTGCGCGTCGCGCTGCATCGCGGACTTGCGGCGCTGACGACTAAACTGCGGGACCAGTAGTCATGGACACCGATCAACTCATCCGTTCGCTCGCAGCCGACAATGCGCATCGCGCGCCGCGCGTCGGCGCGGTGCTGACCATGGCGCTCCTGGTGGCCGCGCCCTTGTCGATCCTGATCTTCGCGACGTTCCTCGGCGTGCGTCACGACGTGATGAGCGCGATGCGCAACCCGTTCTTCGACATGAAATTCGCGGTGACGCTGTCGCTCGCGATTCCCGCCATCATCGTCAGCCTGCATCTGTCGCGTCCCGAGGCCCTGCTGCGTGGCTGGGGCTGGCTGCTGCTGCTTCCTGTCGGGCTGCTCGCGGTCGCGATCGGCAGTGAGGCGATGATGGCGCCGGCCATGCCGACGACGATGCGCTTGATGGGTAAGAACTCAAGGGTGTGCCTGGTCGCAATTCCGGCGATGTCGCTGCCGCTGCTTGCGGGGGCGCTGTTCGGCCTGCGCCATGGCGCGCCGTCGCGGCCGGCGCTTGCCGGCGCGCTCGCCGGACTGGTGTCGGCCGGCCTTGCCGCGACGCTCTATGCCTCGCACTGCACCGACGATTCGCCCCTGTTCGTCGCGACCTGGTACACGCTCGCGACCGCGCTGGTGACGGCGATCGGCGCGGCGGTCGGGGCGAGGGTCCTGAGATACTGACGCGCCGGGCCTCACGCCGCCGGCGTCGTGCCCAGCTGCATGCGGTGGAAGCGCAGCACCTGCTGCGCGGTCGATGAGCGCAGCGCCTCGTAAACGTCGCGCAGCGTCAGCATGTCGGTCTGCGAGCCGCCGGAGAGCTTCTCGCGCATCGCGATGATGGCGCGCACGCTCGGCCAGGACATGCCGGCGACCTTGGCGAGGATCATCACGCCCTCGGTGCGGCTTTCGATCATCATGGTCTCGGCGGTCTCGACCGCGACGCCGGCGAGCGCCGCGAGCCCCGCATTGGTTTCGTCGAACTTGCCCTGCTCGGCGAAACTGGTGACCTGGAATTCGTTGAGGCGGCCGTCCTCGTGCAGTGACTTCACCAGCGCGCGCGCCATCTCGGTCTGCTTCGTCATGGTGGCAGCGCGGACCCTCTGGGCCACTTCCTGCACCACGCTCGACACCTCGTCCACGAGCTCCGGATGCGCGGCCTCGAGCTTCCTGCGCACGCTCAAGGACGCCTTCGCAACCAGCTTCAAATAGTGATGGCGCGGCAGGTCCGGCCGCTGACCGATGCAGGTGGCGAGGTCGTCGTCGCGTTCGGCGCGGGTGACGAGATCGGTGAGGCTTCCCTCGGAGAGCCGTGCGCCCGGATTGCCGACGGTCGACTGCACCACGTCCTCGTTGCCGCGCGTCACCAGCACGTCGGTCAGCGCTTCCGACAGCACCCGCCGCAGCGAGATCGCCTTGAGATGGGCTTGGCCCCTCGTGCGCGCGATCTCGATCAGGGTCGTCTCGTCCAGCCGTTCCGATTTCGACAGCACGGGGCCGGAGACCTCGATGACTTCGTCGAGCGCGAGCGTGCGCATGATTTTCGGTGGCGCGGCCGCGATCGGTGCGAGGCGGTCGGCGAGCAGCGCCTTGGCCGACGTCTCGATCTGCTCAATCAGGCACTGGAACACGTCGTCGAACACGCGGATGTGGTCATCGGAATAGTCCACCGAATTGCCCACGAACAGATCGGTGACGCGGCGCAGCGTCTCGACCCGGCGCGCGACCGTGCCGTGCGAGAGCGCAGCCTGCAGTTCCTCGAGCAGATTCTCGGATGTTTTTGCGGATCTGGATCTCATGGCCCTGTCCTGGAGCGCTCGGTCCGGCGGCGGGTTCTGTCGCAGCGGGAAAAAATGGATTGGTCAGCTCGTTGCAATGCGGTTGCGCCCTTGCGCCTTGGCGGAATAGAGCGCGCGATCGGCGCGCGCGAGAAACGTGTCGGCAGTATCGACGTCGCGCAGCGTCACCACGCCCGCGGAAATGGTCACCCGCATATTCAGGGAGAATGCGCTCCAGTCGAGATCGGCGATGATACCGCGCAAGCGCTCGAGCATGCGCTGTGCGGCGTCGTCCGACGTGTCCGGCAGCAGCAGGAGGAATTCCTCGCCGCCGTAGCGGCCGAAGCAGTCGGCCGGGCGGATGTTGGCGAACATGGTGATCGCGAAGGTGCGCAGCACCTCGTCGCCGACGGGATGGCCGTGGGCGTCGTTGATGCGCTTGAACCAGTCGAGATCGATCAGTGCGATCGCGCAGGGCATCGATGTCTGCCGCGACTTTTCGATCTCGGCGTCGAGCAGGCGCATGATGCAGCGGCGGTTGTAGGAGCCGGTGAGCTCGTCGAGCTCGGCCAGCTCCTCGATGCGCTGATAGGCGGCCTTCAGCTCGATGCTGCGCCGGTACAGGATCTTGCGCAGGGTGGCGCCGAACAGGCCGAGGAAGGCGCACTGGCCGATCACCAGCACGAAGCAGAGCATCGAGGCGGTTCGCTCCAGGCGGGTTGCAACCGGCAGTCCGATCGGCAGGTCCGAGCCCAGGAAGACCAGGGCGAGCCCGCAGGTGGCAAGGCCCCAGGTCACCATCGCCTGGCTCGAGGTCATCCGCAGCGTGCCAAACGCGAAGATCAGAAACAGCACGGCGATGAACGCGACCCCGACCGTCGGCACTGCGAGCAGGAACAGCAGCTGCAACGCCATATGCGCCGAGATCTGGAAGACGGTGAGGTAATGATCCTCGAACCGGTCGCCGAAGCCGGCTTCCGAGAGCACGGTGAACGTACCGATGATCAGGAGGCCGCCGAGCCAGAACAGCGATGGAACGGCCATGGAGACGGCGCCGCCATAGGCGTAGAGCAGCAGGACCGAGGCGCCCAGCGAATAGCTCGCCACCTGGCCGATATACATCTGGCGGCGCTGCCGGGCCCGGCGCGCCAGCACTTCGGAAGCCGCCGCCTCGGGCGTGAGCACGAGATCCGCGACCTCAGCGGCATTCCTCTCGGGAAAGGACGTCGCGGCCGTGCTCATGGTCCCGCCAATGGTGATGTCAGCGTAAAAATCTACGTGGCAAGCCTTTAGGTTTGGTATCCTTGGAAACCGAATCCGAACCGTGCAGCGCGGAACAAGGCGGTCGGCTGGCGGGAGAAATTTTGCCGGCGATCAGGTATCCGTTTGCGATGCGATCGAGCCTAAGCCGGGCTTGGCGAGACATATGTCGTGCAGGGCTGCTATGGAACCGGACGAGGCCGGGCCGCCTGTGCCGGACAGGCATTCCGCAGGGAAGTATCGCAGTATTATGTTACCGATCTGGATGAAGGCGGCCGACGGCCGCGGATGGGACAAGAAAAGTACGCGTATGTGGGGTAGGTCACATAGGCCACCGTATGACTGCGGTACGCTGAACAATTTTGCACCCCCGGTCGAACCGTCCGCCGCGCCGACCCGACCAACTTTGCGAGACGGGCATTGAGCGTGACACAGGCGGCTTCGGACGAGGTCCTGATCGCCAGGATCGCCCAAGGTGACCGGCTCGCCATGCAGGTGCTGTACGGGCGGCACCATGTCAGGGTCTACAGGTTCGGGCTGAGGCTCGTGCGGGACGAGCAGGCGGCGGAAGACCTCATCAGCGAGGTGTTTCTCGACGTCTGGCGTCAAGCCGGCAAGTTCGAGGGCCGATCCGCCGTTTCTACCTGGCTGCTGGCGATCACCCGTTTCAAGGCCCTGTCTGCGCTCCGGCGCAGGAAGGATTTCGAGCTGGACGAAGACGCCGCCAACGCGATCGAGGATACGTCCGACAATCCGGAAACGGTGGTGCAGAAAAAGGATACCAGTGAAGCGTTGCGGGAGTGTCTGACGGGCCTCTCGCCGGACCATCGGGAAATCGTCGATCTCGTCTACTACCACGAGAAGTCCGTGGAAGAGGTGGCCGAAATCGTCGGAATACCGGAGAACACTGTGAAGACGCGCTTGTTCTATGCGCGCAAGAAACTGGCCGAACTGCTGAAGGCAGCCGGCGTTGAGCGAGGCTGGCCATGATGGCTTTGAGCAAGAAGATGCTGGAGCAAGAGCCCAGTGAAATTGAACTGCTGCTGCCGTGGCACGCGGCCGGCACGCTGAACGCACGCGATGCGCGGCGGGTCGAGGAAGCGCTGGCGCGCGATCCCGGGCTTGCCAGGCAATATGCGGCAATCCGCGGCGAGTACGAAGAGACCATTCATCTGAACGAGAGCTTGGGGGCTCCGTCGGCGCGCGCGCTGCAGAAGCTGTTCGCCTCGATCGACGCCGAGCCGGCGCGGGCAAGCGGCTCGCTGTCGCTGTCGGCGCGCATCTCGACCTTCTTCGCGAGCCTGTCGCCGCGCACGCTGGCGTGGTCGGCGAGCCTCGGCGCCATCGCGCTGATGCTGCAAGCCGGAATCATCGGCGCCGTGCTGATGAAGAACCAGCCCGCGACCTTCCAGACCGCTTCGCTCTCGACCAGCGGTCCGATCACACGCGAACTCGGTACGACTGTTCCGCCGGCGCGCGCGCTGGTGCGCTTCACGCCCGAGGCCCGCGTCGCCGACATCACCGCGCTGCTCGACAGCTACCAGGCCTCGATCATCGGCGATGCCAAGGGCGGCATGTTCCGCCTCCAGTTCGACAAGGCGATGAGCCAGGACGAGCTCGCCTCGCTGCTCGGCAAGATGCAGCGCGAGAAGTTCGTCAACCTCGCCGTCGCGGCGCCTTAAGCGCGCCGCTGATCCGATGACAGGCAAGTCCGAGGGCAGGGTGCGCGCCGGGGCCTACGCTTCATCGGTCGGCGCGGCGCTTTTGATCGCCGCCTGTCTCGGCGTCGAGGTTGCGCAGGCGCAGGCGATCATGCGCACGCCGACGATCAGCGTGCCCACGCGAATGCCGACCATCTCTCCGAGCATCGCCCCGCGCATCGCTCCGACCATCTCGGCCAGGGCGGTGTCCGTCGACCGCGGCCCGCGGACGATGGCGACCATTCCCCACACCACGACGTCGCGCCTGCGACCGACGACGACGGTGCTGCCCTATGCGCGCTACTCGCCGAACCTGTATCCGGCCTGCACCGCGCCCTATCGCGATGCCGACGGCGAATGCCTGGCGCAGCCGAATGCCGGCGGCGGTGGCTCGGGCAAACCCGCCAAGAAGAGCGCCGGCAAGGGCCGCGGCAACGCCACGCCGGCCGCCGCCAATCTTCGCAGCTTCGCCAACGAATTCGTGGCCGAGATCGACGGCACATTGTCGCCCGATGATGCTGACGCGTTGGCCCGCCGGCACGGCTTGACGCGGATCTCGTCGGAGAGCTTCCCGCTGATCGGGGCTACGTTCGGTCTGTTTCGCGTCACGGATGGCCGGCCGTACGAGGCGGTGCGGCGCGAATTCGCGGCCGACGGCAGCGTGCGCTCGCTCCAGCCGAACTTCCGCTATGTGCTGCAGGACCAGAAATCGACGCCCCCCAGCGAAGGCGATCCTGCGCAATATGCACTGACAAAGCTCCGCCTGCCGCAGGCGCATACGCTGGCGCACGGCGCCAACGTCACGGTCGCCGTGATCGACTCCGGCATCGACACCAAGCATCCAGAGCTCGCCAATTCCGTCGCCGACAATTTCGATGCGCTCGGCAGCGCGGAGGGGCCGCACGTCCACGGCACCGGCATCGCCGGCGCCATCGTGGCGCATGACCGGCTGATGGGCAGCGCCCCCCAGGCGCGCATCATCGCGATCCGTGCCTTCGGTGGCAGCAATGGCGGCGCCGAGAGCTCGTCCTACATCATCCTGCGGTCGCTGAATTACGCCGCCGAGCACGGCGCGCAGATCGTCAATATGAGCTTTGCCGGTCCGAAGGACGCGGTGATCGAGCGCGCCATCGCGGCGACCGCCGCGCGCGGTCTCGTGCTGATCGCCGCCGCCGGCAATGCCGGGGCAAAATCGCCGCCGCTCTATCCGGCCGCCAATCCCAACGTGATCGCGGTCAGCGCGACCGATCAGCAGGACAGGCTGTTTACGGCATCCAACCGCGGCAATTACATCGCCGTCTCGGCGCCCGGGGTCGACATCTTCCTGCCGGCGCCGGACGGCAAGTACCAGATGACGTCGGGAACCTCGTTCTCGGCTGCCTATGTCTCCGGCGTCGCGGCGTTGCTGCTCGAGCGCAATTACACCTTGAAGCCGGAGGCGCTGCGCATGACGCTGGCGAAGACCGCGCGCGACCTCGGCTCCCCCGGGCGGGACGAGCTTTTCGGCGACGGCCAGACCGATGCGTTTGCCGCGGTCATGGCTGTTCCCGCCGACAGCGCGACGCCGGTTGCGGCTGCGTCCGGTACAACAAAACGTGAAGATGCCGGGAAGCGTCGCGATGAGCCTGGCACCCGCGCGATCGAACAACCCTCGCTGTCGAGTGCGGACGATAAATCCACGATTTCTCAGGCGGATAGGCCGGCGACGCGATAGCGGCTGCGACAAAGATGCGCGCACGTCCAAGCTCAAAAAAGCGAACCCCGCATTGAACGTTCAGCCAGCTGCCACGACCAAATTATGTGGGAGCGGTCATCCCTCCCCATCAGTCATATCAGGCGCGAGCGCCCATCCACCCCAAGCGCCCATATGGCTTGACCCGTCCGGTTGTCCCCCCGGACGGGTCTTTTCTTTTGGGCATCCGATTCTTCGAAGCCTCGCGTTCGTTCAGCTTGCGGTTGATCGGACGCCCCTGTGTTCGAGTCGGCTGTTCGCTCAGCGCGTCGCACCTCCGCTATGCTTGTGCGAGGCTTGACTCGAAAACACAGCAAATCTCCGCACGACTACGGTGATTGACGACGACTGGCGTGTCGTTGCTGGACAAGTCAAAACTTTTCCACAAAATATTCATGTCGCGTCTAAATTGATTCGTGTGCGTTGCGTCCCCCGCGTCCGTGTTTTCCCCTGACGGGCTGGTTCATGACACATCGCCAAGAGTCTGATTGCGCGTCTGCGCGTGCCGTGGTTGCTGGCCGCGACGTCGCGGCGCGCTGGTGCGCTCTCGCCGAGCAGCGGCTGCAACATCTCTCCGAAATGTTCGAGACCGGCCGCTGGCGCCGTTATCACTCAGAGATCGCATTCCTCGAAAATATCCAGGAAGCCAAGCGCGCGGTCCAAACCTGGCGCGCGCTTGCGACCGGTGCTGACGTCGCCGAGGCCGCTGCAAGCGTGACGCCGGCATTCGGTTGGTCGCCGGCGACCATGCCCCGTGTGTTTCCGCGCGAGCAGCAGGCGCAGATCTTGCAGCCCAAGACCCTGCACCCAAAGGCCGTCCACATCGCCCCCGAGACCGCCGTGCCGGTCAGGCTCGACCCGAAGCCGGACGTTCTCGCCGAGATCACCGAAGCCCCGATCTCGCCACTCGCCGCGCCCGCAGCCTCCGCTGCGATGGCGTCGTTCATCGCGCCTGCCGAGATGCCGCCGCTCAAGGCTCCGGCTGCGAGGGCGCCGCTGACCGCACCTGCCGTGAGGTCACCGCTCGCCGCGCCTGCCGCGATGGCGCCGCGCGCTGCGCCTGAAGTGAGGCCGCCGCTGGCTGTGTCTGCCGCGAAGCCGCCGAAGGCCGCGCCTGCCGCGATGGCATCGCTCCTGCCGCAGTTCGCCGCGCCGGCCGCCGAAATCGTCGCAGCCCCCGAGCGCGTCGTCGAATTCACCTTTAGCCTCGACGGCCTTGAAGCCAAGTACCCGCTGCTCAGGAACGCGTTCTAGCCGTTAAGGTGGGGATGGAGGAGAGGCAACCGGCTCTCTTGCACCGTCATCCTGAGGTGCGAGACACGTGGCGCAACGCGCCGCGTGGGGAGCCTCGAAGGATGAACGGCCCAGCTGCAGGCCGATGCCTACCTTCGCACTGCATTGCCGCCGAGCACCACCTGCGCAAATCGTTGCGCGCCGTCGGCTGACAGATCCGAGGTTACGGCCCGCGCGTGATCGAGGCCGACCACGGCGCCGCGCGGGGTCTCGGAGATCATGTTGTTGTTGACCAGCGCCATGCCGGCGCCCGGCACGACGGAGACGCCGACGCCGGCGAGGGCCTTGCGGATCACGTTGCCCGTGATCGCGACGTCGCGCAGATATTTGCCCCAGCCGGCGACGATGCCGTAGGACGGCGCGTTCTCGATCAAATTCCCGGTCACCGAGGTATCCGCCTCGATGTAGATGCCGACGCCGGCGTCGTCGTCGGGCGCGGTGCCGATCGGGCGCTTCGGGATCAGGTTGCGGATGATGTTGCCCTGGACCACCGCGATGCGGCCGCCTTCGTTGAAATTGCAGACGGAGACGCCGACAGCCGCGCCGTCGACCGTGTTGTTGGCGATCACCGCGGCCTCGAACGCAAACTCCGAATAGAGCGCGACCTCGCGCACGTCGCTGACGCTGTTGCCTGATATCTGGATGTTCGAGGCGGAGTTGCCGCGCACGGCGGAGTAATCGCAGTTCCTGATGCGGTTGCCGCGCACGATCACGTTGCCGGCGCGGAAGGCATTGATGGCGTTTCCGTACTGGCCGGAGCCGCCGGGGCCGGCCTTGATGTTCTCGATGCGGTTGTCGGCAACCAGCGTGCCGTCGTCGCCGATCGCCGTGCGCAGGATCTCGATGCCGTTGTCGTTGGTGCCGATGATCGTATTGCGGGAGACGCTGAGGCCCCTGGCGTCGAACGAGACCACCGCGGTCACCGCGATGTCAGTGAAGATGTTGCCGGAGATGTCGCCGGACACCTGCTCGAGCCAGATGCCGCTGCCGCCTGAATTCGTGATCTCGCAATCAGTGATGCGCGTATCGCGCCCGCCGAGGACATGGATCAGCCCGCGCCGCGCCGGCAGCGGGATGTTGCCGCCGTCGAAAGTGATGCCGGTGAGGCCAAGGGAGTCCGAACCGTCGCTCTGGATCGCCGAAGCCCCGCCGGTGAAGACGAGTTTCGTTGCCCCGCGCACACCGATCAATTGCGCGCCGTTGGGCAGCCGCAACAGCCCGCTGCGATAGACGCCGGGCGGCAGCGCGAGCGGCAGGCGTGCGCGTGCAGCCTCATCGATCGCGCGTTGCAGCGCGCGGGTCTGATCCTCGCTGCTGCCGGGCCGCACGCCGTATTGCGTGGCATCGCGGCCCAGCAGGGATGTCAGCGGCGCCGCGCGCGCGGCGTCGGCCGGCATGGCGAGGGCGCCCGCGATGCCTGCGGTCGAAGCTCCGATGAGATGGCGGCGATTGAGGTCCATGACGCGTCTCCGGCGGACGCGGGGGTCCGCGCCGACTAGGTAGCGCAGGGCGACCGGGGTCGTGAGGATTGTTCGCGGTAGGGTTAAATGTTTACGCAGAGACGGTGCCGTAGGGTGGGTTAGCCCCGCGGCTGCGCGAAGCGCAGTCCGCGCGGCGTAACCCACCATCTCACCGCGACTACGGTGTGTGCTGAAGCCAAAATGGTGGATTACGCTTCGCTAATCCACCCTACGAAGCCGTGTTCCCTGCCTTCCGTGCCAACGCCACCATCTCCATCAGCATCGCTTCCCCCGCATCCACCAGCTCGTCCAGCGTGATCCGCGGCGCGCCCTTGCGCCGCATCGCACCGCCGCGCGCAAGCAGGGGAATGTGGATGAACGCCGCAAGCTGCGGCCCGCCCGCCTTCACGTTCTCGATCGCGCGCCAGCTCAGATAGTTGCAGAGATAGGCGCCGGCATCGCGCGAGGCGCGCGCATCGATGCCGGTGAGGCGCGCGGCGCGCAGCAGCCTTGCCGTGTGCGGACCGAAATTCATCGCGTCGGCATCGCCGGCGATGCCGCGCTTGCTCGATCGGGTGTTGGCGGCATCGGGCCAGAGCATGGTGACGGCGTTGCGGGCGCGGGTCTCGATGCGCAGGTAAGGCGTGCGCGCGGCGAGGCCGAACATCAACAGCGCATCCGGCTTCACCTTCGCGAGCACCTCCGGCAATTGCCGGTCGACTGCGGCATAGGTGACCGGGAAGATGTGGCTGGAGAGCGCGACATCATCGAGTGCCGGACGGCGCAGTTGCGCGAGCCGCGCGACCAGCGGCCGGGTCGGGTTAAAGGGCGCGCCGGGAAACGGGCCGAAGCCGGTGAGGAGAATGCGGAGCTTTTCGCTCATTGCAGCAACTCCAGGATCTGCTCGGCGGCGAGGGCCGGCGTGAGATGGCCGTCGGCGACCTCGGTTTCGATCTTCCGGACCTTGCTGCGAACCGAGGCCTCGCTGCGCAGCCGCGCCAGCATCCGTTGCTCCAGCATCGACCACATCCATTTCACCTGCTGCTGACGCCGCCGCACGGCGAAATCGCCGGACGCGTTCATCGCCTTGCGATGATCCAGAACCTTCTGCCAGAGCTCGGTGATGCCGGTGCCGGCCAGCGCCGAATAGGTGACGACGGGTGGGTGCCAATGTTCGGACCGCGGCGCCAAAATATGCAGCGCGCCGCGATAATCGGCGGCGGTGATCTTGGCGCGCTTGAGATTGTCGCCATCGGCCTTGTTGATCGCGATCATGTCGGCGAGCTCGACCAGGCCCTTCTTGATGCCTTGCAGTTCGTCGCCGCCGCCCGGCAGCATCAGTGCGAGGAAGAAATCCGTCATGTCGCAGACCGCGGTCTCGGACTGGCCGATCCCGACGGTCTCGACCAGCACGACGTCGAAGCCCGCCGCCTCGCAGAGCAGCATCGCCTCGCGCGTTTTTGCCGCGACGCCGCCGAGCGTGCCCGAGGACGGCGAGGGGCGGATGAAGGCATCGTCGGAGGCCGAGAGCCGCGCCATCCGCGTCTTGTCGCCGAGGATCGAGCCGCCGCTACGTGCCGAGGACGGATCGACCGCGAGCACCGCGACCTTGTGGCCCTGCTCGATCAGATAGGTCCCGAGCACATCGATGGTGGTGGACTTGCCGACGCCAGGCGATCCCGTGATTCCGACGCGGAACGCCTTGCCGGTGTCGGGCAGCAGCATCTGCACCAGCTCGCGCGCCAGCGCCTGGTGGTCGCCGCGCCGGCTCTCCACCAGCGTGATGGCCCGCGCCAGCGCCGCGCGGCTGCCGTCGCGCAGGTCGCGGGCGAGGGATTTGATGTCCAGCGAGGCCTTCTTCTCAGTCATGCCCTGCTTTACAACGCCGAGGCGGGGCAGGCGAGGGCCGCTCGCCCGGAATCACCTGCTTGTCGCCACCGCCGTCTGCGCCGATTTCATCTTGCGCCAGACCCACACCATCACCGGCCACAGCAGGGCGCCGATCGCCATCGCGGCAAGGATGGCCGCGACAGGACGCTCGAAGAACGGCAGGATACTGCCGTCGGACTTGATCAGCGACGTGACGAAGGCCTGCTCGACCATGGTGCCCATGACGATGCCGAGCACCATGGCGGCGACCGGGTAGCCGTTCGCCTCCATCACGTAGCCGATCACGCCGAAGGCGGCGACGGTGACGACGCCGAACATGTTGTTGCCGATCGCGAACGAGCCGACCGCGCAGCACAGCATGATGACCGGCATGATCGCCGAGCGCGGCGCCAGCAGGATGTAGGCCGCGATCCGGATCATGGCGATACCGAGCGGGATCATCATGATGTTGGCGATGATGAACATCAGGTAGATCGCGTACATGCTCGACGCCTTCTCGGTGAACAGCGTCGGGCCCGGATTGAGGCCCTTCATGTAGAGCACGCCGATCGCGATCGCGGCGATGGTGTCGCCGGGGATGCCGAACAGCAGCGAGGGCACCCAGCCCGAAGCGATGCTGGCATTGTTGCTGGCGCCGGCCTCGACCAGCCCCTCGACATGGCCGGTGCCGAATTTTTCCGGCTCCTTGGAGAAGCGCTTCGACATCGCGTAGGAGACCCAGGCGGCCATGTCGGCGCCGGCGCCGGGCAGCACGCCGATGATGATGCCGACGATGTTCCCGCGCGTCATCTGCCAGTGATACAGCTTGGTCAGCCTCCACTGGCCGGCCATGATGCTTCCGAATTTTCGCCGCGGCAGCGGCGGCGGCTCCGGCGTCAGCATCGCGCGCATCACCTGCGCCACCGCGAACACGCCGACCAGCGCCGGGATCGGCTCGATGCCGCCGAACAGATCGGTTAGGCCAAAGGTGAAGCGCGGCACGCCGCCGGGATTCTCGATGCCGATGCAGGACACCAGCAGGCCGAGGAACATGCCGGCGATCGCCTTCACCGGGGAGGAGCGCGCCACCAAGGTGGCGCACATCAGGCCGAGCAGAGCCAGCCAGAAATATTCGAAGGTCGAGAACGACAACGCGATCTCGGCGAGCGGCGGCGCCAGGATCATCAGCGACAGCACGCCGGCGATGCCGCCGACCGCGGAGAACCAGACGCCGGCTCCGAGTGCGAGCTCGGCCTGGCCCTTGCGCGTCATGGCATAGGCCTCGTCGGCATAGGCGGCCGAGGCGGGCGTACCGGGAATGCGCAGCAGTGCGCCGGGAATGTCGCCGGAGAAGATCGCCATCGAGGACGCCGCGACGATGGTTGCGATCGCCGCGATCGGCGAGAGGTAGAAGGTGACGGGGACGAGCAGGGCGGTCGCCATCGTCGCCGACAGGCCGGGCAGCGAGCCGATCACGAGCCCGTACACGGAGGCTGCGAACATTGCGATGATGACCTCCCAGGTGGAGATCAGCGCGAATGCTTCAATCAGGGTCTTGAGCATGGGGGATTACCAGGGCGTCGGCAGCAGGCCGGCAGGCAGCGGCACGCGCAGCAGCTTGCCGAAGATGAGGTGGATGGCGAACGGCGACAGCGCGGCAAGCGGCAGCGCCAGCTTCCACTTCGCACCGAGCGCGGTGGACGTCACATAGACCATGATCGCCGCAGTGATGATGAAGCCGAGCCGGTCGGCGGCGACGACGTAGAACAGCAGCAGCGCCGGCGGCAGCAAGGCGCGCAGGCCGTAGAGCGTGCCCTGCGGCGGTGGAGCGGCGGCCTGGCCGTCCTCCAGCGGGATCAGCTCTTCCTCCTCCTCGAAGGAATGGCCGATCCCGAACACGATCGCGAGCCCGCACAGCGCAAGGCCGCTGCCGATCACGAGCGGAAACACGTTGGGGCCGACCGGCTGGCCCGGCACCGGCGGCAAGATCCAGCCGCCATAGGCAGCCGCAGCACCAAGCACGACGAGAAACGATCCCGTAACGGAGTCGGGAAGACGCATGGGAGAAGTCCTACGTACGATGTTCTCCCTCGCCCCGCTTGCGGGGAGAGGGTTGGGGTGAGGGGGGCTCTCCGCGGGGGAGGTGAGAATTGGATTTGCGGAGACTCCCCCTCACCCGGATCGCATCTGCGATGCGATCCGACCTCTCCCCGCAAGCGGGGAGAGGTTGAAGAAGTGCCGTGACCATCAATCAAAGTCATCTCACGCGTGAGCTATGTGAAACGTCACGCTTTGCTCAAGCCCGCCGCTTTCATCGCTTCGCCCATCTGGGCGTCGCCCTTGTCCATGAAGCCTGCGAACTGGCCGGCATCGCCCCACACGGTGCCGAAGCCGCGATTGCTCATGAAGTCCTTGAACTCAGCGGACTCGTAGACCTTCTTCAGCGCCGCAGTGAGCCTGGTTGCGATCTCCGGCGGCAGGTTCTTCGGGGCGCCGATGCCGCGCCAGGCGCCGGTCGCATAGTCGATGCCCATCGCTTCCTTCAGCGTCGGCACGTCCTTGAAGATCGGGTTGCGCGCGGGGGCCATGATGGCGAGGCTCCTGGCCTTGCCGGCCTCGATGATGGCGCGCGCCTCCGGCACCGAGCAGGTGGTGAGGTCGAGGCCGCCGGCGGCGAGATCCTGCATTGCAGGCGCCGCGCCGTTCGAGGGCACCCAGGCGACCTGGTTGGCGGGCAGGCCCATCGCCTGCATCCAGCCGACCAGCGCCAGATGCCAGATGCCGCCCTGGCCGGTGCCGGAGGCCTTGAACTTGCCGGGAGGCGCCGCCTTGATCGCCTCGGCGAGTTCCTTGACCGTCTTGTAGGGCGACGAGGAGGAGACCTGGATGCCCGGGGGGTCCTCGTTCATCAGCGCCAGCGGCGTGTAACTCTTCGGCGTCAGCTCGGTGAGGCCCTGCCAGTGCATCATCGAGATTTCGACGGTGAGCATGCCGATGGTGTAGCCGTCGGGCTGTGCGGTCGCGATCGCGCTATGGCCGACCACGCCGGAACCGCCGGTGCGGTTGACCACGTTGAAGGGCTGGCCGAGGTCCTTTTCCAGCAGCGCTGCGACGATGCGCGCGGTCGCATCGGTTCCGCCGCCCGCGCCCCATGGCACGATCACGGTGACCGGCCGGGCCGGATAGGCTTGCGCAAGCGCTGGCTTGAAGCCGAAAGCGGCGGATGCCG
>NZ_AJQF01000146.1:0-929 GCF_000261705.1 Bradyrhizobium genomosp. III
CGGCGCGAAATCTTGGACATTGAATCCTCCCAGCGGCGCCCGTGACGTCGGGTGCTCTTCTCAATGCGCCATTCTAGTCGGCTTTGCAGCGCCCCCGCAAGGTAGCGCTACCAACGAGATCGCCATGTTGTGTGAAAACAGCATGCCCATCGGATGGGCAGTCGGAAATCGGGTGGGTTTTGCCCGCGCAATTCGCCAACCTCTGCGCGTAACGAAATCCAAAGGCAAGCCACCGATGACCCAAGCTTATTACAGCGCCGTGCTGGACCGCCCGCTGGACGAAGTCTGGTCGCTGATCCGCGACTTCAACAACTATCCCGCTTACATCGACGGCGTGAGCGAGAGCGAGATCGAAGACGACAAGCGCGGCGATGAAGTCGGCGCCGTCAGACGCTTCTGCTATCTCGGAAACTGGATCCGCCAGCGCCTGGTCGATCACTCGGACCGGCAGCATACCCTGACCTATGCCGGTCTCGAAGCGCTGCCGTATCCGCAAGATGACGGAAGCCAGACGCCGGCGCCGACGCGCTATCAAGGCACCATGCATCTGCGCCCGATCGTCGAGGGCGATCGTACCCTCATCGAATGGTCGGTCTCCCTTGATACCGAGCCGGCGGATGCCGATCGCTGGCAGGCGCTATTCGCCTCCTGGATTCCCGATTGGACGGACTCACTTGCGCGGACGCTGGCGCGGGCCAGTTAGCGACCGCTCACGGCTCCTCGGCGTCACCCTTCGGCCGCGCGCCGCCGAAGATGCGCGCGCCTTCCGCGGTCCAATAAGGCTTCAGCGTTTCCCACGGCACGAAGGCGACATACTCGCCCTCGACGTAGGGGCCGACGGCGTAGGGCGGATAGTGGAAGGTCAGCCCGGAGCTCTTGCCCGCCTCGGTCGAGGGCGCGAGCGTCACCGCACCGACCTTGAGCAGGCT
>NZ_AJQF01000147.1:0-65647 GCF_000261705.1 Bradyrhizobium genomosp. III
GGCGCGACGCCCTTGAACCATTCGTCAGTCGCGGTCTCGCCGGCATCGCGCTTTTTCTTCTCGGTGCGGAGCGAGGCGATGATGGCCTTCACCATCGCCTTCATCGTCGCCCCGTTATCGGCGGTCTCGGTGAAGAGCGGGCGGATCGAGATGCGCTTGTTGTCGGCCTTGTCCCACAGGATCGTATCCACGTTCGAATTGGGATGGGCGCCATGGGTGTTCATGTAGTCGTTGCGGAGGATGCTGACGTAGCGGTCGGCGACGACCGAGCGGATCTCATATTTGCGCTCGAAATCCCAGCCGCCGTCCTTGAAGAACTGCGGATCGGCTTTGCGCGAGGCGGCCGCTTCGGCGGCGTTCTTGTCGAGCCATTTCTTGCCCTCGGCCAGGCAATCCGCCGCCAGCGCCGCATCCGCCTTGATCTTGTCGTCGAGGAACACGCGGGCCTCGATGCTCTTGGTCTTGATGACGGCGTCTGGCTTGGGGTCGGCGGCGTGGGCGGGACCGAACAATGCGCTGCAAACTGCGGCAGCAGCGAGCGCGCGCATGAACGTGGGCGCGAAAAACATCACGCAAATTCCTTCTTGTCGGGAAGTAGACGGCGAAGCTATTCCGCCGCCTCGCTATGCCCGAGCCGCGCATTCAGCTTGCGGATCAGCTCCTCGGCGGCGTCCGCAATCACGGTGCCCGGCGGGAAGATCGCTTCGGCGCCGGCGGCATAGAGCGCGTCGTAGTCCTGCGGCGGCACCACGCCGCCGACGATGATCATGATGTCGTCGCGGCCCTGCTTCTTCAGCGCGGCCTTCAGCTCCGGCACGGCGGTGAGATGGGCCGCGGCGAGCGAGGAAACGCCAAGGATGTGCACGTCGTTCTCGACGGCCTGTCGCGCGGCCTCGTCGGCGGTCGCAAACAGCGGCCCGATGTCGACGTCGAAGCCGATGTCTGCGAATGCCGACGCGATCACCTTCTGGCCGCGGTCGTGGCCGTCCTGGCCGATCTTGGCGACGAGGATGCGCGGACGGCGACCCTCGGCTTCCTCGAAGGCATCGATCAGCGCCTGAACCTTCTCGACCTGATTGCCCATGCTGGACGCCTCCCGCTTGTAGACGCCGGTGATGGATTTGATCTCGGCGCGGTGCCGGCCGAACACCTTCTCCATCGCGTCCGAAATCTCGCCGACGGTTGCTTTCGCTCGCGCCGCGTCGATCGCGAGCGCCAGCAGATTGCCGTTGCCTTCGCCGGCCGAGCGCGTGATCGCAGCGAGGGCGGCATCGACGTCGTTCTGGTTGCGCTCGGACTTCAGCCGCGTCAGCTTGTCGATCTGCAGCCGACGAACATTGGTGTTGTCGACCTTCAGAATTTCGATTTTGTCCTCGTCGGTGGGCTTGTACTTGTTGACGCCGATCACCGCCTGCTTGCCGGCGTCGATCCGGGCCTGCGTCTTGGCCGAGGCTTCCTCGATGCGCAGCTTCGGCAGGCCGGCCTCGATCGCCTTCGCCATGCCGCCGAGTTCCTCGACCTCCTGGATGTGGCCCCACGCTTTCGCCGCGAGGTCGCGCGTGAGACGCTCGACATAATAGGAGCCGCCCCAGGGGTCGATGATGCGGGTGGTGCCGCTCTCCTGCTGCAGGAACAGCTGGGTGTTGCGGGCGATGCGCGCCGAGAAATCGGTCGGCAGCGCCAGCGCTTCGTCGAGCGCGTTGGTGTGCAGCGACTGGGTGTGGCCTTGTGTCGCCGCCATCGCCTCCACCGTCGTGCGCATCACGTTGTTGAAGACGTCCTGCGCTGTCAGCGACCAGCCCGAGGTCTGGGAATGCGTGCGCAGCGACAGTGAGCGCGGGTCCTTCGGGTTGAACGGCTTCAGAAGCTTTGCCCAGAGCAGGCGCGCGGCGCGCAGCTTGGCGACTTCCATGAAGAAGTTCATGCCGATCGCCCAGAAGAACGACAGCCGCGGCGCGAAGCGGTCGACATCCAGGCCCGCGGCAAGGCCGGCGCGCAGATATTCGACGCCGTCGGCGAGCGTATAGGCGAGCTCGAGGTCCTGCGTCGCGCCGGCCTCCTGCATGTGATAGCCGGAGATCGAGATCGAATTGTATTTCGGCATCTTCTGCGAGGTGTAGGCGAAGATGTCCGAGATGATCCGCATCGAGGGCGCGGGCGGGTAGATGTAGGTGTTGCGCACCATGAACTCTTTCAGAATGTCGTTCTGAATGGTGCCTGAGAGCTTTTCCGGCGGCACGCCCTGTTCCTCGGCGGCCGCGACGTAGAGCGCGAGGATCGGCAGCACCGCGCCGTTCATGGTCATGGACACGCTCATCCGGTCGAGCGGAATCCCCGCGAACAGCGTGCGCATGTCGTAGATGGAATCGATGGCGACGCCGGCCATGCCGACATCGCCGCCGACGCGCGGATGGTCGCTGTCATAGCCGCGATGGGTGGCGAGATCGAAGGCCACCGAGAGGCCCTTCTGTCCGGCCGCCAGGTTGCGGCGGTAGAACGCGTTGGAATCCTCCGCCGTGGAGAAGCCGGCATACTGCCGGACCGTCCAGGGCTGGTTGACATACATGGTCGGGTAGGGCCCGCGCAGGAACGGCGCGATGCCCGGATAGGTCTCGAGGAAATCGAGCCCGGCGAGATCGGCCTCGCCATAAGCGGGCTTCACTAAGATGCCCTCGGGCGTCAGCCACGGTTCGGCGCTGCCTGACGGCGCGGCGGTCGTGGCGCGCTCGAAGGCGACATCAGCGAAATTGGGAATGCGGCTCATGTTTCAACCATATCCTAGGCGCTCAATCGTGATCCGGATGCTGATGGCTGACGATGGTCGCCATCTTCTCCGGTCCGTAATTCTGTTGCGTGGTCTGGCTCGGCAAATTGGCGATGCCGACCACCCAGCCGAGACGGGATTCGGTGCCGAACTGTCGCGTCGGAATGATCTGGTCAGGACGGTCGAAGGCGCCGGTCATGATCTCGATCCGGTCGCCGCCGATGCGGCCGAAGCTAAGCGGCGTGCCGCAGCCGGCGCAAAAGCCGCGTTCGGCGATCGACGAGGAGCGGAAGAACGACGGCTGCCCCTTGGTCCAGGCAAAGTCCGTCTTGTTGATGTCGGCAAAGGAAGCGAACGGCGCGCCGGCCGCCTTCTGGCACATGCGGCAGTGGCAGATCGAAATCCTGGTTGGCGCCGTCGTGACGCCAAAGCGCACGGCCCCGCATTGGCAGCCGCCGCTGAGAACTGGTTTGCCTGGTTCGGTCATTTCTGCTCCATCCGTCGATAGGCGTCTTGCAATGTCGCAAGCGCATCGCCTCCGGCGAAGACAAAACCCGTGACGCCGGCGGCCCGCAGCGCCGCCTCGGTCTCGCTCGGGCGGCCTGCCAGATAGATATGTCCCCCGCCGGCCGTTTGCAGGGCCTTCGCTGCAGCTTCGGCGTGTTCCGCATAGACCTTGTCACTGGAACAAAGACAGGCAAGCTCGGCGCCCGAAGTCTTGAAGGCGGCGGCGAGCTTGGCCGGATCGGCAAAGCCCTCGCTGTCGACAGCCTGGATGCCGCCGGCCTCGAAGAAGCTCTTGGCGAAAGTCGCGCGCGCCGTGAAATCGGCGGCCGTGCCGAGATTGGCCAGGAACACTTTTGGCCGCGCACCACGCGACTTGAGTGCTGCATCCGACTTGTCGCGCAGCGCCTCGAACGGTTCCGCCAGCCGGATCGGCGGCAGCGCATCGAACTTGTATTTCTGTTCCCCGTAAGGCGCGAGCGCAACCGGCGTTGCCTTCAGCACCGTGGCTTCGCTCTCGTGCAGGTTCGGAAACTCGCTGGCGCCGGTCAGCACGTCGCGGCGCTTTGCGATGTTAGCGTCACGCGCTTTTCGCGCGGCCGCGACCTTGCTCTGGAATACGCCTTGCTGAAGCGTGGCGAAGGCGCCGCCGGCTGTCTCGCTCTCCTGGAACAGCGCCCAGGCCGCCTCGCAAAGCTGCGCGCTCAGCGTCTCGATGCCGCCTGCGCCGGCGGCGGGATCAGAGACCTTGGCGAGGTTGCTCTCTTCCAGCAGCAGGGCTTGCGTGTTGCGCGCCACGCGGCGTGCGAACGGGTCGGGCAGGCCGAGCGCCAGCGTGTGCGGCAGCACGGTGATCGCGTTGGCACCGGCAAGCCCTGCCGCGAATGTCGCGATGGTCGCCCGCAGCATGTTCACATAGGGATCGCGCTGCGTCAGCATGCGCCAGGCCGTATCGGCGGCGATGAACAATGGCTTGGGCGTCAGCCCGCACGCTGTTTCGATACGCGCCCACAACAGCCGCAGCGCGCGGAATTTGGCCATGGTCAAAAACTGGTCGGCATCCGCGGCAAGCCGCGCATAGACCATGCCTTGCGCGGCGTCCAGCGGAATGCCGGCGCCTTCGATCGCGCGGAGATAAGCGACGCCGCAGGCGAGCACGAAGGCGAGCTCCTGCACCTCGGAGCCGCCGGCATCGTGGATCACGCGTCCGTCGGCGGACGCGAACGGTCCCTTGAAGCCGAGCCCGGCGAGGCCCTTGATCGCGCCGGTGACGGCGGGAGCGATCTCCTCCCAGGTATAGGGGCTGTGGCCCCACACCGCGCCGGCCGCGAGCGGATCGAGGCCGAAGCGAATGTTGCAGGCGGCGGGATCGAGGCCATTGCTCTTCACATATTCCGCGACGTGGATCGCGGCCATCCGCGATTGCGGACCGATCTCGAGATCGAGGCCGATGCCGGCATCGAGATGGATGTCCTTCAACACCTTTGCTACGGCCTCGGCCGACGGTTCCAGACCGAAACCGCGAGCACCATTGGCGCCGGCGAACACCAGCGCGAGCCCCGTCGCGCCGTTCTCCAGGTCCTGCAAAGCCTGCGCATTCGCGAGCGCCGCATCGGGATGGTCGATCCGCTGCACGATTTGCCAGGGCGCCGCCGCCGGCCGTCCCATCACGGGCGCAACGCCCTTGGCGCGCGGATAGAGCGGTTCGATCTTGATTCCGTCGTAGGTCTTGCCGACCAGCTTCTCGAACGGCGCGCCCTTCAGCACGCCGTCGACCAGCTTGCGCCAGTCCTCGACGCTCGCCTTGGGAAAATCGGCCGCCAGCGGCAGGTCGTCGGTCACGGAGGTCATGCGGCCAAGGGCTCCCAAACGTATCGTTATTCGCAGGCGAAATTGCCACGGCGGGCCGCCCCTGCAAACGGTTGTTTTTGGTTAACCGGTATCCGGAAGCCGCTCAATGCCTTGCGTCGAGACGCTGGCGAGCCCGTCACGCACTGGAATGCCCGAGATCACGCGGTCCGGCGCGATTTCGGCCAGCGGTACCAGCACGAAAGCGCGCTCGAACAGGCGCGGATGCGGCAGGGTCAGATCCGGCTTCTGCAAGCTGACATCGTCATAGGCGATCATGTCGAGATCGACCGTGCGCGGGCCCCAGCGCCGCTCCTTGTCCCGCGTGCGGCCGAATTTCTGCTCGACCTTCTGCAGCACGAACAGCAGAGCGTGCGGATCGAGGCCGGTCTCGATCTCGATGCAGGCATTGATGAAGGGAGCCTGCTCCTCGTCGCCCCACGGCGGCGTCGCATAATCCGAGGATCGCGCGATTAGCGCAGCTTGCGCCATGCCGCAGATATGGGCGATCGCCTTGGCGAATGTCGCGCGGACATCGCCGACATTGCCGCCGAGTGCGATCAGCACGCTTGCCATCAGGGGTGCCGCGAGCGCGTCAGCATGATGCCGACGTCGTCGAAGATCGCGGCGATCGGCGCATGCGGCTTGTGCACGGTGATCTTCACGGCGCGGATGCGCGGGAAGTGCGACAGGATGGCGTCGGCCACCGCGCCGGCCGCGCGCTCCAGGAGCTTGTAATTGGTATTCTTGAACGCCGCCGTCGTCGTCGCCACGACGTCGGCGTAGGACACCGTGTCGGCGAGCCGGTCGCTGCGCGAGGGCTCCGACAGGTCGGTATAGAGTTCGAGATCGATGACGAAGCGCTGGCCGACTTCGGTCTCGTGATCCATCACGCCGTGGCGGGCGTGGATCGACAGGCCGGTGACGAAGATCGTATCGGTCATTGCTTGCCCTCGATTGCGTTCGCTACCCGCAGCGCCTGCAGGGTCTCGGCGACGTCATGAGTCCGGATGATCTTCGCGCCGCGTTGCGCGGCGATCAGATGCGCGGCGATCGAGCCGGCGAGCCGCTCCTTCGGCTCCGACGGCGACACCGAGGCGATGAAGCGTTTGCGCGAGGCACCGACGAGGATCGGCAGGCCGAACATCTCGAATTCGCGCAAGCGTGCCAGCGCGGTCATGCTCTGCTCGGCGGTCTTGCCGAAGCCGATGCCGGGATCGAGCACGATTTTTTCGCGCGCGATGCCGGCCTTTGCGGCGATGTCCAGCGAGCGCAGGAAGAACGTCTTCATGTCCGTGATGATGTCGATGGCGGGATCGGCGTCGTCGCGGTTGTGCATGACGATGACGGGAACGCCTCTTGCGGCCACCAGCGGCGCCATCGCGGCGTCGCGTTGCAGACCCCAGACGTCATTGGCGATCGCCGCGCCCTGGTCGAGCGCATAGGCCACCACCTCCGCCTTCATGCTGTCGATCGACACGGGCACGCCGAGGGCCACGACGCCCGCCAGCACCGGCTTGAGCCGGGCCAGCTCGCTTTCCGCCGTGACGGCCTTCGCACCCTTGTAGGGCCGGGTGGACTCGGCGCCGATATCGATGATGTCGACGCCATCCGCGATCATCGCCCGCGCCCGCGCGAGCGCCTGCTCGGGCCCGATGAACTCGCCGCCGTCGGAGAAGGAATCCGGGGTGATGTTGAGCACGCCCATCACCGCCGGGATCGGTCGTTCCAGCAGTTTCCGCAGCGCATCTGGCCCGGCCGAGCCGGCCGGCGGGACGGATGGGGAGGGCGAGGCATTCATGTGGGTGGCTTTGCGCGGTCGGCGAGGGGGAGTCAAGGCGGGATGGCGGTGTCGGCGGGCGGCATCGATATTGTGGCACTCTCGCGCATCACCCCAGCTGTCGTCCCGGCGAACGCCGGGACCCATACCCCCAGGGTAAAGTTTGGCGAAGACTCGTAGTCCGGTACTGCCACCGTCTGTGACCGATAGATTCCGCGGTATGGGTCCCGGCGTTCGCCGGGACGACACCGAAAAGGTGGCGCGGGAATCCGTTCTCGAAAGACCCCTAATACGTGATCTTCGGCGGCAGCTTCTTCGCCTTGGCGATGATGTCGCCGACCGACTTCTCCGAAGGCAGGATGCGCAGCAGCTTCTTCTTCTCGTTGGCGTCGCGCATGCTCTGGGCGAGCCTTGCCGGATTCCGATAGGCGAGCTCGCGCACGGTGGTGACGCCGGCGGCGCGGACCAGGCCGACCTTGGCCCGGCCCATGCCGGGGATACGCATGTAGTCGGAGACGTTGGCCCATTCCAGCAGCAGCTGCTCGCTGATGCCGGTCTTGGCGGAAAGCGCTTTGCGGCCCTTCACCGTGCCGGCCGCCTCGAGCAGCCCGTCGGTGGTGCGGATACCTTGCGCCTTCAACTTGTTGGCGGCAAAGACCGACAGGCCCTCAATCTCGGAGATCGGATATGTCATGATACTCGATATGAATTGCCAAAGCTTCAGGCGAACTGGCTGAGGCCTGGCGTCCCCGCAACGATCTTGCCCATCTGATCTGCTCCGATTTTGTCTCGGCCGAAGCGGAAAAGTTCACGGGCGACGTTTTGAATTTCGGACATGCCGAGCCCCAGGCCCATCAGGCGCGTGCCGACCGCCATCAAGCCGCCGCCCATCAGCCGCGACAGTCCGCCGCCGCTCCTGGATGCCTCGATCGCGGCTTCCGCTCCAGGGATCTGGTCGATCAGGGCCTGCACGCTATCGGAAGGACCCTCGTTGCGGAGGAAGCCCAGGATAATGCCGACGCTCTTTTCAGCGACAGCACTATCTATGCTGGCGTTTGTCGCCAGCCGCCCGATCAGCTCGTCCATAAGGCCCGCCCCTCAGCCGGTTTGCTTGCCGGAGTATTTCTTTCGAAAATGATCTTGAGCCGGTGTGATGTGAAATTCAAGCGATGAACGCACGCGCCGTGGCGATTCACCTTCGAACGCGCGAAAGGTGTTGCAGCGGTGCAAGAGCGGAGATGGAATCGGCGAAAAATTGCCGCGTTGCGAACAGCTCGTTCCTACTTTCGGCTGATACCGTCCGTCTGTTTCCGACAATGTCGCATGCTTGGAGCGCGTTGAACCGTTTTAATCGGTGCGCGACATGCGTTAAACTACGGAACTGGAGCATTCGAGTTTCGGTACGCGAAACCCGGCAAGAAGAGATCAGAGAGAATAATGACCGCACAGGACAGCAAGCTCGGCGATACCGACGACAAGATCTTCGTCGGCAAGGGAGAGGAGCAGGCCTGGCTGACGCTGGCGCTCGCCAATCGCCACGGCCTCGTCACAGGTGCAACCGGAACCGGTAAGACTGTGACGCTGCAGGTGATGGCGGAAGGATTTGCGCGCGCCGGTGTTCCGGTCTTCGCCGCCGACATCAAGGGCGACCTCTCCGGCATCTCCGAGGTCGGCGAAGCCAAAGACTTCATCGTCAAGCGCGCCTCCGGAATGGGGCTGAATTTCCAGCCCGATCAGTTCTCGACGGTGTTCTGGGACGTGTTCGGCGAGCAGGGCCATCCGGTGCGCGCGACCGTCACGGAAATGGGGCCGCTTCTGCTCGCACGCATGCTCGACCTCAACGACGTGCAGGAAGGCGTGCTCAACGTTGCCTTCCGCGTCGCCGACGACGCCGGGCTGACCCTGATCGACATGAAGGATCTGCGCGCGCTGCTCGATGCCATCGTGCCCGATAGCGGGAAGAAGGGGGCGGACGCGGAGGAGGATCCGCTCGCAGCCATCCGCAAGGCCGCGCAGGGGTTCGGCAACGTCACCAAGGCCACCGTCGGCACCATCCAGCGCCAGCTGCTGGTGCTGGAGAACCAGGGCGGCACCAAATTCTTCGGCGAGCCGGCGCTGACGCTGAAGGACTTCATGAAGACCGACCGCGACGGCCGCGGCATGGTCAACATTCTGGTGGCCGACAAGCTGCTCCAGAACCCCAGGCTTTACGCGACATTCCTGCTGTGGATGTTGTCGGAGCTTTTCGAGGAGCTGCCCGAGGCCGGCGATCTGCCCAAGCCGAAGCTCGTGTTCTTCTTCGACGAGGCGCATCTGCTGTTCAACGATGCGCCCAAGGCGCTGATGGACAAGATCGAGCAGGTGGTCCGCCTGATCCGCTCCAAGGGCGTCGGCGTCTACTTCGTGACGCAAAACCCGGTCGACGTCCCCGACCGCGTGCTCGGACAGCTCGGCAACCGGGTGCAGCACGCACTGCGCGCCTTCACCCCGCGGGACCAGAAGGCGGTCGCCGCTGCGGCCCAGACCTTCCGGCCCAACCCGAAGCTCGACACTGCCAAGGTGATCATGGAGCTCGGCAAGGGCGAGGCGCTGGTGTCCTTCCTCGAGGGCAACGGCACGCCGGCGATGGTGGAGCGGGTGATGATCCGGCCGCCGTCGGCTCGCATCGGGCCGATCACGCCGGACGAGCGCAAGGCGATCATGGCTGCGAGCCCGGTGAAGGGCAAATACGACACCGCCGTCGACGAAGAATCCGCCTACGAGATGATCCAGAAGCGCATTGCCGGCACGGCGGCCACCGCGGACGGCCCGGCTGGCGGAAATGGCGGCGGCCTTCTCGGCCAGATCGGCTCGATCGTCGGCACCATCTTCGGCACCAACGTCAAGCGCGGCCGCCTGTCGACCGGCCAGGTCATTGCGCGGGACGTGACGCGATCGGTCACCAACCAGGTGATCGGCGGGATGGCCGCCAATATCGGCAAGTCGGTCGGTGGCCAGCTCGGCGGCTCGATCGGCCGTACGCTGGTTCGCGGCGCGCTCGGCGGATTGCTGCGGCGGTAGGCAGGCCGCTTTGGGCAATTCCGCTTGCCGTTGCCCGAGGCCACCACCGGTACAATTTCAGGTGAGGGGCTCTCCAAGCCTGCGCCGGTCTGCTACGTCCTGTTCGCCGCCGCACAGGACCACTCCGTGACCCCGCCCGCCCCGTTAGCCAAGCCTGACGCGCCCCGACACCTGTCGCTGCGCGCGCCGCTGGATCTGCTGTTTCTGTTCTGCTGCGTCCTGCTCGCCGCCGACGTGCTCGTTCCCGAGATCTTCGGCAGCGGCAAGACCAAGGATTACCCGCTGTGGCTGTGGGCCGGGCAGCAGGTCCTGCAGGGTGAGCCACTCTATCCCGCCACGGCCGTCGAGTACTTCGAGTTCATCTATCCGCCGTTGCCGGCGATCCTGCTGGCGATCCCGAGCTGGTTCGGCAAGATCCCGCTCTATGTCGTCCTGTCGATCCTGAACGCCGTAGCGTGGTGGTACACCGGGACGTTCTCCCAGGTCATGGCCGGCTCGGGGCGCAGCCCCGGCCGCTGGCTGGAGGCGCTGCCCGCCGTCGTCACCGTGCCCTTCGTGTTCGACATGTTCGACCTCGGCCAGCCGAACCTCGTCCTGCTGGCCATGATGCTCTACGGTTTCTGGAGCTTGCGGCACCAACGTCCCTGGCTTGCGGGCTTCATGTTCGCGCTCGCCGCTGCCATCAAGGTGTTTCCGATCGCGGTCCTGCCGTATCTGGTCTGGCGGCGGAAATGGGCGGCGGCCGCCGCCACGGTCGCCTTCACCGGCATCCTTCTCTATGTGGTGCCGGCGCCGATCCGCGGCTTCGAGCGCAACGCGGCCGAGCTTGCGACCTGGTATCAGGGCATGGTCGGAACGAGCTCGGAAAAGGGCTTTGGCCAGCGTGACGAGCAGAACTGGTCGTGGGTCAACCAGTCCCTCATCGCCGTCACGCACCGCCTGGTCCGTCCGATCAACTTCAATCTGGAGGATCCCGGCAAGCCGCCGCGCACGATGAACATCATCGACGTCGACTACAGGACGGCGAACTGGATCGTGCTGGTGCTGTCGGCCTTGCTCGGGCTCGGCTTCGTCGCGATCATGCCGCAGCAAGCACGGCGAACGGCGCGCTCGGATGCGGAGGAGCTCGCCATCCTGTTCTGCCTGATCACGGTGGCCTCGCCTTTGGCACGGCAATACTACTTCATGTGGCTGTTCTTCCCGATGACGGTGCTGATGCATCGCGCCGCCTTCGACGAGCGGGCGAATGTGCGTCTCGGAACCTGGCTCGCGCTCGGCGCGGCCGGCATTCTCATGCTGCTGGCGCTGCCGTGGTTTCCAACTGTCCTCCAGGCCTGGGGCAACAATCTCCTCGCGACCGCCGTACTTGCAGGTAGTCTTGCATGGCACATCCGGCATCCGCCCGTTGCGGCTGGCTCCGAGCCTGCGACGGCGCTAAAACCCGGTACCTCTTGAGACTCGAATGTCAGGACCCACAACCATGGCCAATGCGCAGCTTCAATCCGTGCTCGACCACATCGACAAGGATTTCGACAACAGCCTGGAGCGCCTGTTCGCGCTGCTCCGGATCAAGTCGATCTCCGCCGATCCGGCCTTCGCCGGGGATTGCAAGGCGGCGGCCGAGCATCTCGCCAAGGACATCGCGAGCCTCGGCGTCGCCACTGAAGTGAGGCCGACGGCCGGGCATCCCGCCATCGTCGGCAAGACCGGTGCCGGTGGACGGCCGCATGTGATCTTTTACGGCCATTACGACGTGCAGCCGGTCGACCCGCTCGATCTCTGGCACCGTCCGCCGTTCGAGCCCGTCGTCACCGATCATGCCGACGGCCGCAAGATCATCGTCGCGCGCGGCGCCGAGGACGACAAGGGCCAGGTGATGACCTTCGTCGAAGCCTGCCGCGCCTGGAAGAAGGTGACGGGCTCGCTGCCGGTCGACATCACCTTCCTGATCGAAGGCGAGGAGGAGGTCGGCTCGAAGAATTTCGTGCCCTTCATTGAGGCCAACAAGGACGAGTTCAAGGCCGACTACGTGCTGGTCTGCGACACCGGCATGTGGGACCGCAACACGCCGGCGATCACGACCTCGCTGCGCGGCCTGCTCTACGAAGAGCTGAAGATCACCGCCGCCAATCGCGATTTGCATTCCGGCGTGTTCGGCGGCAGCGCGATGAACCCGATCCGGGTGCTCACCAAAATTCTGGGCGGCCTGTTCGACGACGACAACCGCATCACCATTCCCGGCTTCTACGACGGCGTGAAGGACCTGCCGCCCGATATCCTGGAGCAGTGGAAGAAGCTCAATCTGACGCCGGAGATGTTCCTCAAGCCGATCGGCCTGTCGATCCCCGCTGGCGAGAAGGGACGCCTGCTGATCGAGCAGGCCTCATCGCGCCCGACCTGCGACGTCAACGGCATCTGGGGCGGCTATATCGGCGAGGGCTCCAAGACGGTGATCCCGTCGCATGCTTCGGCCAAGGTCTCGTTCCGCCTGGTCGAGGGGCAGGACCCGCAAAAGATCCGCAAGGCGTTCCGCGACTACGTGACGGCGCGCATTCCCGGCGACTGCAAGGTCGAGTTCGGCGACCATTCCGCCGCGCCCGCTGTCGCGCTCGACTGGAACATGAAGCCGCTCGCCGCCGCCAGCAAGGCGCTGACGGAGGAATGGGGCAAGGAGACCGTGCTGATGGGCTCCGGCGCCTCGATCCCGATCGTCGCCGACTTCAAGCGCACGCTTGGCCTCGACTCGCTGCTGGTCGGATTCGGATTGGACGACGACAACATCCATTCGCCGAACGAGAAGTACGATCTTCGCAGCTTCCAGAAGGGCATCCGCTCCTGGGCCCGCATCCTCGCGGCGCTGGCGGAGGTGAAGTAGGGCACGGGGCCGTAGGGAGCTGCATTAGGGTGGGCAAAGGCGCGAAGCGCCGTGCCCACCAATCTCTCAGTGATTATGAAAGAACGTGGGCACGCTCCGCTTTGCCCACCCTACGGCTCTGTTGTCGTGGCGACCACCGCCCCAAAATAAAAACGCCGCCCGGAATTGGGCGGCGTTTCATTCCAAAAGGCGTAGAGGTTCGTTGGGCGCTACCCTACACCAAATCCCGAAAATCTCAAGACCGGTAGCCCGGAAGCTCGCGGTCGAGCTTGCGCAGCAGCGGCGGCCACACGAGGTTGGTGGCGCGCAGCTCGGCGCGGTCGCGGTTGGCGAGCAGCTCGGTGTTCTTGTCGATAGCAATATCGTCGACCGGATAGACCGGCGTGCCGAGCGCGCGCGTGCGCACCTGCATCGAGCAGGCGCGCTCAAGGTGATACATGCGCTCGAAGGCGGAGGCGACCGAGCGGCCGACGGTGAGCGTGCCGTGATTGCGCAGCAGCATGTGGTTGTGGTCGCCGAGATCCTTCTGCAGCCGCGGCCGCTCGTCGTGATCGAGCGCGATGCCTTCATAGTCGTGATAGGCGAGGTCGTGGGTGACGAGCTGGGCGGTCTGGTTCAGCGGCAAGAGGCCCTCCGCGCTGCTCGACACCGCGGTGCCGTCGAGGGTGTGGAGATGCAGCACGCAGATCGCGTCCTCGCGCACCTCGTGGATCGCCGAATGGATGGTGAAGCCCGCCGGGTTGATGCTGTATTCGCTCTCGGAGAGCTGGTTGCCGTGCAAATCGACCTTGACGAGGCTCGAGGCGGTGATCTCGTCGAACATCAGCCCGTAGGGGTTGATGAGAAAATGATGGTCGGGGCCGGGCACGCGCGCGGAGATGTGGGTATCGACCAGATCGTCCCAGCCGTACAGCGCGACAAGGCGGTAGCAGGCGGCGAGATTGACCCGTTGCTGCCACTCAGCCTCCGTCATATCAGACGGCACTTCCTTCAGGCGCGCTTCCGCTGGCGACATGGCTGATCTCTCCGAACATCGTTGTTGCGGGGAGGGAGCGTAGTACCGCTCGTGGCAAGCAGCAAGGCGCGACAAGCGCGCGGCAGTCAAGCGCAGCCCGCATGAGCGGAACGACATGCGGGGCCGCTCTGAGGGGGATTCCGGATGTCGCTTTCGCTCATCCGGGCTTCGCCCTAGAGAAAATTATTACGGCGCCGGGATCGAGAGCAGGCTGGAAATGCTGCGGCCGCGGATGTCGTAGACGCGGGCGAACACCACGTCGTCGCGCTTGATCTCGACCATCACGGGCGCGGTAAGGCCCTTGCAGTAGAACTCGCCGAGCGTCATCGCGAAATCGGCCGCGTTGGAATCCCAGCCGATGGTGAAGTCGGGCCCGAGCGCGACCTGGGCAGGGCGCTGCGGACCGCAGACCGCGACCTTCCATTTGCGATTGGTCGGCGGCACTTCCTGGCGTTCGACGATCTGCTCGCGCAGCTCGTCCGAAGCCTGCTTCAGCGCGAGACCCCAATAGTCCAGCATGAAGCGGTCGTCGGCGCCGCGCACGGTGCCGGCGATATGGTTGAAGTGGGTGTACTGATAGGGATGCAGCCGGATCATCTCGGCGAGCGAGAGCGCAAGGCCAAAGCAGAACGTGGCGAGCACGACCGGCTGCCAGGTGCGGTGATTGGCGCGCAGGCGCTCCATGGCCCACGCGAAAGCGACGCCGCCGAGCACCGCCAGTGGCGGGATCACGAACACGAAATGGCGGATGCCGTTGTACAGCGCCGGCCGCTTCACCATCGCGATCGCGAGCGGCAGGGTCGCAGCCAGCGTCAGCATCAGCATGATGGTCTTGCGCCGCGCCGGCACCTCGCTTCGCGGCAGCATGGCGAAGGTGCTGACCACGGCGCCGGCCATCAGCACCAGCATCACCTCGGGCAGCTGCAGCGCGAACAGCGTCGGCAGATAGGACCAGGGCATGTCCGGCACGGACACGATCGCGCCGTCGAACATCTCTTTCCACGGCTTCTCGAAGAAGTGCGAGAAGTAGGTCAGCGCCTCGAAGGGATTGCCGGGCTCCATGATCGACCACGGCCAAATCAGGCCCATCACGAGGTAGCCGAACGCCAAGCCGGGCAGCAGCACATAGACGACATGGGCGAAGCGGCGGACCGACTCGCGCAGGCCCTCGCTGCGCAGTTCCTCCAGGAACAGCGGGACGAAGCCGAGCACGGCGTAGACCAGCGCGAGCCCGCCGAGAACGCGGCAGCCCAGTGAAAGGCCGGCACCCAGGCCGACGATCAGGATCGTGCGCGGCGACGGCTTGGGATATTCCTCGGCGAGCCGGACCAGGCCGAGCATCAGGATGATCATGGCCACCGCGAAGGGTGCATCCTTCGGATTCATGAACATGTGGCCGTAGAAGATCGGGCACAGCGCGAGCAGCAGCAGCGAGGCAAGACCGGCAAGGGGCCCGCCGATGCGACGGCCGAGCCGCCACGTCACCGCAAGTCCGACCACGCCGACAATGGCGCCGACCAGACGTCGCGTCTCGAACAGCTCGAGCGGAATGATTTTGTGCAGGAGGGCCGCGACCATGTCGAAGCCGCCGCCATACATGTAGAGATTGGCGAAGGAGAGCGCCGCAGTATCCTTGAAGCCGGAACCGAACATGCGCAGCAGCAAATCGGCATATTCAGCGTGGGTGTAGTCGTCCCAGCCGAGGCCGTAGTCGCGGAACGTCAGGCCTGCAACGACCGCGACCGCGGCCAGCACCAGCATGGCGAGATCGTCGCAAGTCCGTTCGACCGAGCGCCGCAGAGGCGTGTCGATCGCCGAAGTCGTGATGGATGTCATGGCTATCGGTGCCCCGGAATCCCCTCTTGGCCCTGCTGGTGCGCGCGGGCCTGTTCCCCGGACTCCCTATAGCGCAGTTCCATTACCAAGTAATTGGGCATTATGGCTAAATTCCTGATGCGACGCAGCAATTCCGGTTACTTGAGAGCAGTCTAAGCAGTAGCGAGCCGTAGCTGAAGGGAATGTGAATAAGTCCCTGATTTCCTTCCCTTTAGGAACGCTACCGACGATTCCTCGTTGGCGTGGAACACCGGATGACGGTATCGTGGCGTAGCGGTTGTCGCGTGTGGATGGCGACCGGGGGTGAGTTCGATGAATCTGGCATTGTTGATCGCGGGGATTTTCGCCGTCGTGGCGGGCTTCCTTTCGATCCTGTTTGGCTTCTCCGTCAGGGAGTTCAGCCTCGGCAGCCCCCTCATAATCTCGGGCACGATCGCCGTCTGCTCCGGAATGTTACTGGCCGGCCTCTATGTCGTGGTCACGGAACTGAAGGGCCTCGCGCGTCGGCTGGCCGGTGCGCCGTCCGAGGTTCGGGTCAGGCCCGTGCTGCCGGGCCTCGCCGCATCAGGCGCTGCGCCCGAACCGATGCCTGCCGCTGCGGCGGCAAGGATCGAGGGAAGGGCCGAAGGAAAGATCGAGCAGCCACCGCCGCCACCACCTGCTGCAGGCCCGCCGCCGTGGCAGAGCGAAGCTGCCGCGCGCGAGCGTCCGCGCGTCGAGGCTCCGCCGGTGCCGGAAGCTCCAACGCCGCCCGCGGCTCCGGAAGCGCCGCGCCGGCGCAACCTGTTGTTCGCATCGACCTCGCGCAAGGAGCGGGAGCGTGCGGAGGCGAAGGCCATCGAGGACGCGCCGCCGCAGCTACCTGCGGAGCCCGGTGAGGCCCTGGATACTCCGCCTGCAAGCTTTGACGATGCCTGGCCGAAGCCGGACCGCATGCGTCCGTCGGAGCCGCCGGCCGCCCTGCGCCGGCCGCCGCCGCGCTCGCCATCGACCTTTGCGGAGGCCGCTCCGCCGCCTGCACCCGAGCCGCCGCCCCCACCACCACCCGTCGAGCAGGCGCCCGTGACCGTCCTCAAATCCGGCATCGTCGACGGCATGGCCTATTCGCTCTATTCCGACGGCTCGATCGAAGCGCAGATGCCGGAGGGCATGATGCGCTTTGCGTCGATCGACGAGTTGCGTGCCCATCTCGACCAGCGGTCCTGAGCTCTGCCGCGCAGCAGTCAAGCGCCGCAATCGTCGTCGCCTCGTCAGTCCCTTGTTTCAGCCGAACGTATTGTTGACACGGAAAGGTTCGGCGTCGTCTATCCCGTGAAGCGCAAGGTGCAGAGAGGGCGGGCCCATGTCGGATGCCGGGGCTAAGAATTTCATCGAGCTGACGGCGAGCATCGTGTCGGCCTATCTCGGCAACAATCCGACGCCTGCGGCGGAGATTCCGAACCTGATCAGCCAGGTGCATGGCGCATTGGTGCGGGTGTCGTCAGGCCGCACCGAGACCGCGCCGCTCGAGCCGGCCAAGCCGGCCGTCTCGCTGAAGAAGTCGATCGCGCCCGACTATCTGGTCTGCCTGGAAGACGGCAAGCGCTTCAAGTCGCTGAAGCGCCATCTGCGCACGCAGTACAACATGACGCCGGAGCAATACCGCGAGAAATGGGGCCTGCCGGCCGACTACCCCATGGTCGCGCCGAACTATGCGGTGGCGCGCTCGCAATTGGCCAAGCAGATGGGCCTCGGACAGCAGCAGCGGAAGCGGAAGTAGACCAGGCTTCGGATCTCGTAGGGTGGGCAAAGGCGCGCGCTTGCGCGCCGTGCCCACGAATTCTCTCCAGTCACACGCAATCGTGGGCACGCTCCGCTTTGCCCATCCTACGAGAGCATCTCACGACGCTTCCGCGAGCGCCTCTTTCGCATCGGTCTTGATGCGCTCGACCATCGAGCGCAGGCCGTTGGAGCGCTGCGGCGTCAGATGATCGCGAAAGCCGAACTCGTTGAACACGGCGATCGCGTCGGTATCGATGATCTCCTGCGGCGTGCGGCCGGAATAGAGCGAGAGCACGATCGCGACCAGCCCGCGCACGATATGCGCGTCGCTGTCGCCGCGATATTTCAGGATCGGCGCGCCATGGCCGCGGTCGACCAGCTTCTGCAGCCAGACCTGGCTGACGCAGCCGTTGACCTTGTTCTCGGCGGAGTGTTCCGCCTCCGGCATCGGTTCCAGGGTGCGGCCGAGCTCGATGACGTACCGGTAGCGGTCGTCCCACTCGTCCAGAAGCTCGAAATTGTCCCTGATTTCGTCGATCGTCGTCATGTTGGCCCGTGTTCCCGTTAGGGCCAATATAAGGATGCGAGGAGATGAAATCGATAGGGTTTGGGCGCTAATTCGCCGCCGCCGGGCCGCGCCATTCCAGCGCGAGGTCGTCCTGGCTCAGGGTATCGCGCGGTGCCTCGGTCGATGCGGCATCGCCTTCGCCGGCCATCGCGATCGAGCCGGTATGGTCGGGCGCCTTCTTGTCGTTCTTCTCGTTCTTGTCGTTGGAGATCTGTTCTTTCTTGTCGTTGATGATCTGGTAGATCTTGCGCGCGCCGTCCTGGGCGCGCTGGCCGATGATGGTCGCGGCCTGTCCGCCGACCTCGCAGGCCGCCGGCTGGCGCTTGCAGAACTGGGTCATGTCGGAGACGGCCGCGGTCGCAGCCTGCACCGCGTCGGCGGCACCGATCTGGGGCAGCTTCTCCGATTCGGGCGTCTTGTCCCTGGGCAGGAGCACCAGCACCAGCCCGAGCCAGAATGTGATGCGGAGCAGAAAGCGCATCTTATCGACCTGTTCGTTAGATCCCGCCCGCGGCGATGGTCCGCGCGCGTTTCGACCTAGCAACTCTCGATAAATCGCAAGTGATTGCCTTGAGCTTAATTCGCGGAAAATTTACGCAAAATTCTTCGAGATCGACGGTGTCGTAAATTTTCGATTGACGCCGGCGCCCGTGATTCCGCTGGCATGCGTATCCACCAATTCGAAACCATGCCGGGATGTGTGAAACCCTGTGTTCACCATCCTCGCCGAAGACGTCGCCAAATCGTCTAAAAAGCCCCGCGATGTCTCGGCGTCCGGCCGCACACCGAGCCGCCTTAGCACTCGTTTAAGGTCGCTCTGACACGGTGGCTCAACGACAAGGAGGCGTTGCGGCACGTCTTCCAAAGACGATTGAGCCGAAGCGCGAGACCCGTGACAGTTTTGAGTATCATCCGCGATTGTCTCGATGCACTGCTGCATCCCTCCGCGCGTTACGATGCGCTGATGCGGGCGCGTCATCGTGCCTTCATGGCGCCGCGGCTGCTCGGCAGCCTGGCCGCCTTTGCCGCATTCCCGGTCTATCTCGCCATGCGCGGCGCGCCGAGCGCGGTCGAGGTCGCCGCGTTCGCCTGGCTGATCGCGCCGATCCTGCTGTCCTGGTTCCTGTCGCGCACCGGCCGCTATGAAGGCGCCCATGTGCTGTCGTCGCTGGCGCTCGCCGGCCTGATCATGGCGGTCGCGGGCACCACGGGCGGCATCGAATCATTCGCCGCGGTCTGGCTGGTCGTGGTTCCCCTCGAAGCCGCGCTGTCGGCCTCGCGCCGCGTCGCGGCCTTTGCTTCCTTGCTCGCGCTGTCCTGTGCGGGACTCCTGATTCTCGTCGGCCAGCTCGGCTGGCTGCCGGTTGCAGACACCAGCACTGCTGAACGCGGCGTGCTGATGGCGTGCGGCGTCGTCTCGGCGACGCTCTATGCCGCCGGCCTTGCCTTCGGCGCGGAATCGCTGGCGCGCACCAGCGTTGCGCTGCTGTCGCGCGAGGAGGAGCGCTATCGCCTGCTCGCCCGCAACATGAGCGACGTCGTCTCGCGGCATCAGCGCAACGGTGCGGTGCAGTTCATCTCGCCGGCGGCGGAAGCCATGCTCGGCATGCCGGTGGCGCAACTGCTGGGGCATGGCCTGTTCGACCGCGTCCATGTCGCCGATCGCCCGGCCTATCTCACCGCGCTCTCCGATGCCGCGCGCGGCGACGTGCGCAGCATCGAGTTCCGGCTGCGGCGTGAGCCCGACGGCTCGGAGCGCGGCCAGGTCGATTTCCTCTGGGTCGAGATGCGCTGCCGCCCGCTCGACCGGGATATCGGCCACAATTATCACAGTGACGTCACGCGCGAGGCCGAGGTCGTCGCCGTGATGCGCGACGTCACCGACCACAAGCTGTCCGAGCAGGCGCTGGATCAGGCGCGCAGCGCCGCGGAAGCTGCCGATGCCGCCAAGACCCGCTTCCTCGCCACCATGAGCCATGAGCTGCGCACGCCGCTGAACGCCATCATCGGCTTCTCCGAGATGATCGCGCAGGAGCAGACCCTGATGCTGGGTGCGGCCCAGCGCCAGGAATACGCGCAGCTCATCAACGATTCCGGCCAGCACCTGTTGTCGGTCGTCAACGGCATCCTGGACATGTCGAAGATGGAGTCGGGCAATTTCGAGATCGCGTCCGAGCCGTTCGCGCCGCGGGCCTCGCTGTTGCATTGCTGCAATCTCTTGGCGCTGAAGGCGCGGGAGAACGGCATCGATCTCATCACCGATGCGCCGCAGGATCTGCCCGTCATGACCGGCGATCCCAGGGCGTTCAAGCAGATCGTGCTCAATCTCGTCGCCAACGCCATCAAGTTCACCGAGCGTGGCGGTCAGGTCTCCGTGACCGCTTCGGTGTCGGGTTCGCAGCTGACGCTGCGCATCAGCGATACCGGCGTCGGCATCACGCCCGACGATCTCAAGCGCATCGGCGCGCCGTTCTTCCAGGCGGGCAAGACCTATCAGCGCCGTCACGAGGGAACCGGTCTCGGACTTTCGATCGTGAAGAGTCTCGTGGCGTTGCATCTCGGCGAATTGACGGTACAAAGCAGTTTGGGAGAGGGCACCGCCGTCACCGTCAGGCTGCCGCTCGTCTACACGCCGCCGCAAGTCAAGCCGGTCGAAAGCAAGGTCGCGACGCTGACGCCGGTGCTGCGCCAGGATCTTCAGGACCAAACTCACGACCAGTCTCAGGACCAACCCGCTCTGGTGAAGAAAAGTGCCTAGGAAGTCTACCAAGGACGAAGCCGCTCCGCGCCGCCGTGGCGCCAAGGCCGCGGTTGTCGATGTCGAGACCGAGCGCAACCTCGTGATGCGCGTGCTGCTGCACAGCCCCAAGGACACGCTGGCCGGTCTCGTCGCCGTCGCCGCGATCGGCGCGATCGTTGCCAATGCGCTGTTCCTGCAGACCGGCCGCCATCCGGCGCCGATGTTCGGCACCGTGATCAATCTTCCCGCACCGTCCTCCGTGGCGCTGTCGAACCCAATGCCGCGGCCGCGCCCGGTCGGCGCCGATACCTCGCCGCTGGAGCCGCGCGCGACGGAGTTCCGCGCCGAGCCGAAACCTGCCGAGCGAGCCGCCGAGAAGCCGCCGGAGAAACCCGTCGAGGCGACCGCATCGACGCCGCGCGCGGGCAGTGATCCCATGACCAATCTGGTCAAGGCGACGACCTCGACGCCGCCGTCCGCCATGCGTCCGCCCGCGCCGATTCCCGTGCCGCAGAGCCCCGCCGCCCGGCGTATCGCCGGCGTTCAGCGCGCGCTGTCCGAATATGGCTACGGGAATTTGAAGATCACGGGCACGATGAGCGGCGAGACCCAGTCCGCGATCCAGAAGTTCGAGCGCGAGCACAAGATGCAGGTCACCGGCCAGTTGTCCGACCGGCTGCTGCGCGAGCTCGGCGCCGCGATCGGCCATCCCGTCGAATAACCCCACCGCCCGCTGTCATTGACGTCGATCAATTCCGGGCATCGCGCGCCGCCGCGCCCCCGCGCGGGCGATTTGCTTGGGATCAATGACGGCCGACGGCTTCGGGGAACATGATCGCTCATCTTCAACGAAGAAGAGAGGTTGTCATGTTCAAGGTCTCGGTTCTGGTCTGGATCATGCTGGGTACGGTGCTGGCGGGCGTCAGTCTGATCGTCGTGCTGATGGTGCCGAGCTTCGCCGCCGACGCGATCAGGAACATCCCCTATGCGGTCGCCGTGGGATTCGCACTTGCGATGCCGCTGTCATACCTCGTCGCACGCCAGATCAACGGCGGGCAAGGTGTAAGCAAGGCGTGACAATCGGACGCTGATACTGGCGGTGCGCGTCACGCTGGCCTATCGTTCGACTCATGCGTTTGAAATCCAACATATGGGTGGCGGCTTACCTGCGCCGGTGCCAGACCGAGGGCGTGTTCGGCGCGGTGCGCCGTCGCGGTGCCGAGGAGGCGGGCGCGGTGTTCGTGAAAGTGTCGCTGCTCGACGGCCATGCGATGCTGTACGCGCCGGCGCCGCAGACCTCTTACGACGACGGCCGCCCCGTCGATCGCTTCTTCGTGCCGGTCGCGCAGCAACCTCTGCCCGAGCACACGATCGAGGAGCGGCTGACGAAGGAAATCCGCTTCGATCCGGACGCCTGGATCGTCGAGACCGAGGATCGTGCCGGACGGCATTTCCTCGAGCTTGCGAAGGCGTAGCTGTGTCCCGGACAAGCGGCGACGCGCCAGCGTTGCCGTGCAGAGCCGGGACCCATAAGGCTGCATCAACGAAGGCGGAGAGATGGGCCCCGGCTCAGCAGCGCATCGCCGGAGGGGCGCTGCGCTGCGTCCGGGGCACGACTGCGCGCTGCGCTCGCAATGACGAGCTTGGACGACGCGGGATCTCCCTCAACGCGAGTCGTTCAACGCTCCGACGACCCGTCGGTGCCGGTGCGGCGCGGTGGCATTGCGCCGGGCTGCACGCCCGGCCGGGTCTGGCTTGCGCCCGCGCGGGCGCGCTGGCGTTCGCCGTCGTGCAGTGACGACTGGTACTTTGCGCGGGTGACGGCGAGCGTCGAGCCGCGCCAGGCTGCCAGCATCACCAGCGCCGAGCGGTCGTTGAGACGATCGTAGAGCCGCGATAGCCGGTAGACCTCGTTCACGGACGTGCCGATCTCCGGCTTGAAGAACAGCAGGATGCGCTGGAAGTTGGGGCTCGGCATGTCGAGCGCGCGCGCGGCGACCGCGAGCGCCTCGCCGCCGGCATCGTCGACGATCTGGGCCGCGACGCGCGAGGGCAGGATCAGGCTGTCGCCGAGCTCGAGGGTGAAATTCTCGACGTCGCCCGCGATCGCCGCCATCTCCAGGATCTGAATCGCGCGCTTGGCGCGCACGGTCGGAATGCGGGGCGCGGCCTTCAGCGGGGTCTGCGCCAGGTTGTGCAGGATCAGCGCGCGCTCGGAGGCGCCGGCGCGGAAGAACATGTCGTGGATCTCGGCGGCGTCCTTCGGCTGCATCGCCATGTTCGCGGCCATGCGCAGCTCGGCGTCGGTCGGCGTGCGGGCCGGCGAGGGGGCTTGTGCGGGCGTGGGGATTTCACGCGCCAGTGGAACCCTGCGGCCTTCATGTGCGGCAACCAGCCCGAGCTTCTGGAGAACCGGGACGGGCGTCGACGGATAGATCGCGAGCTTGGCCTTGATGGCCGCGCGGGTCGCATCGTCGACCTGGTCGATCAGCCGCGTTGCAAGCTCGGTGAACTGGCGCTGCTCGTCGTCACTGTGGATGCGGGTCTGCACATAGAGGTCGGTCAGCACGCGCAGCAGCGTCGGCCGAACATCGACGCCTTCGCGACGGGAGAGCGACATCAGCCCGTCGAATCCGGGAAACAGCGACTGGGTCATGGAGAGATACGCGACCTGGAAGAGATACTGCCCGCCAGCCTATCGCAGGCTCCTTTAAAGGCTCGTTAAGGAAAACGAGGCGTGAAGCCGAACGCTCGATTTGGAGCGATCTCGTGCCGCAACGGGACGTCGCGGGCGGCCCGTGCGGTTACGGTCCGACCGCGACGTTTACACCCCGTTAACCATGAACTGATCTTAATGAATGCATGTTGCATGAGCGCGCTCGGTCGCGCGGCAATTGAAGAGAGCTGACATGGGGACCATCATTGAATTTCCGGCCGGTCGCCGGGTGGGCTCGTCGGGGGATGTCGCTCCGCGCGCGGACATGGGAACGATCCTGATCCTTCCCGTCATCCGTATCGAGCGCGAGGCAGACGAAACCAGCGGCGATCACGGGCCGGAGCAGGGCACAGCGCCGGGGCGCCGTCGTCGCCGTCGCTGATTCCGGGCTCTTGCAATGCCGGACACCATCCGCCAGATCCGGTCTGTCCGATCGGCCGTGCTGCTCACGATGCTTGGCGCTGCGCTCGGTGCCTGTAGCGGCGGCGATTTCGGCCGCACCCGCGCCGACATGCGCAGCGACGACATGCATCGCTGGCTCGGCGAGGAGGTCACCTCCAGCGTCGGTCTGAAACCCTCGCAATTCCAGCTCACCGACGAGGAGCGCCAGCTGCGCGACCTCGCCTATCCCATGATCGAGCCGCCGCTGTCGCGCCCCGCCTGGAAGAGCGTGTTCGGCGACTACAAGGCGATGCCGTCACCCTGGCGGCAGAAGATCGTGTTCGACCGCACCATGTACGGCCGCACGCTGATCGACGAGCCGCACCGCTCGCATTCCTCGCGCTATGCGCAGCTGATCGAGGACGTCCGCAACGACATCACCCGCTTCGAGCCGTTCTTCGCATCCGCGATCCGCGTCATCGACCTCGACAGAAAGCGCAACGCCAGCATGGCGCGCGTCTCCGCGCTCTCGCCGAGAGAGAGGGACGACGCGGTCGCGCGGATGCAGGAGAACTCGCTGATCGTGCAGTGGGTGCAGCAATGTCTGGAGCAGCGCATCTCGTCCTATCGCTGGGCACTGGAGCGCCTGGTGATCCAGGCCCCCGACGGCATGGCCGCCGATGCCGACCGCCTGATCGGCGAGCTCGCCGCCCAGACCGCCAATCCGCCGGTCCAGGCACAACCGCCCTATGGGCGCGCGGTGGTTTCGAAGGGCTGAGCAGAAAAGACGCTTCGGCGGCACGTATTGAGCGGTCGGAGCCGTCAGCCCGTCGACTTGACTCTCGATCGGCTTGAAGCCGGGCCGGCAACCGCGACCTCCCGCGTGATCCACTCGGCGAAGACGCGGATCGGTCGCCGCTGCTGGCTCGCGCGCGGGAACACCAGATGGTGGCCGATATAGCGGATGTCGACGGAGCGTCCGGCGAGGGGGGCAACCAGCCGCCTTGTGGCGATCTCGCGTTCGGCAAGCCGGGTTGACTCCAGCGTCACGCCGAGGCCGCTCGACGCCATCGCAATCGCCAGGAAGCTGCGATCGAAGCGCATGCCATGAATGGCAGGCGCCTCGAGCCCGTTGGCGGTGAACCATTGGTGCCACTGCACCTGCTTCACTTCCGAGCGGATCAGCACCTGATCGAGCAGGTCCTTCGGCTTGCGGATTTTCTTCGCGAGCTCGGGCGTGCAGAGCGGCGTCACGGTCTCTTCGCCGAGCGGAATGACCTCGACTCCCTCGGCTCTCGGCTGCCCGTAGACGATGTCGATGTCGAAATCGTCGTTGCTGAACCGGGCATATTCCGTGCTGGCGGCGAGCCGGACCTCGAGCTGGGGCTCTGCGGCCATGAAGCGGGCAAGGCGCGGGGCGAGCCACTGCGCGGCAAAGCTCGGCGCGCAGTGCACTCTCAGCAATTGCGGGCCGCGGCCCGCGACCTCTTCGATCCCGCGGCGCAGATTGTCGAAGGCGGCGCCGGCATGACGCATCAGGTTCTCGCCCGCCGGCGTCAGACGGACGGCGCGGGCGCTCCGCTCGAACAATATCGTGCCCATCGCGCTTTCGAGCTTGCGGATGGCGTGGCTCACCGCGCTCGGCGTCAAATGAAGTTCGTTCGCCGCATCCCGGAACGAGCCGGTGCGTGCGGCCGCCTCGAACGCGCGGATGGATGATATCGGAATACTGGACAGCAGCATCCGACGAGTGAACCAAATTCACCTATGCAAGACAACAGCGCGTTTGTCGGAAACGAGGCAGGGGCATAATCAACGGGTCAAGAACAGTGGCGCCGTCGGTGCCGGCAACAGCCATTCAGGGAGGATCACAATGCTGCTACGCGGCAAGACAGCCATCATCACCGGAGCGGCCTCGCCGCGGGGCATCGGCCTTGCAACGGCCCGCCGCTTTGCGGCCGAAGGCGCCCGGGTCGCCATTCTCGACATCGACGGTTCAGCCGCGGAAGCCGCCGCGCGCGGACTCGAATCCGGCACTGGCGAGCCGCATCTTGGCCTCGCCTTGGACGTCACCGACAAGCAGGCCTGCATCAAGACCGTTGAAGCGGTCATCGCGAAATTCGGTCAGATCGACATCCTCATCAACAATGCGGGCGTGACGCAGCCGGTGAAGCTTCTCGACATCACCCCTGAAGATTGGGACCGTATCCAGGACGTCAATTTGAAGGGCATCCTGTTCCTGTCGCAGGCGGTGATCCCGCATATGCGCAAGCGCAGGAGCGGGTCGATCGCGTGCATGTCGTCGGTCTCCGCCCAGCGCGGCGGCGGCATCTTCGGCGGACCGCATTACTCGGCAGCCAAGGCCGGCGTGCTCGGCCTCGCCAAGGCGATGGCCCGCGAATTCGGGCCCGACGGTATCCGCGTCAACTGCGTGACGCCGGGCCTGATCGGCACCGATATCACCGCGGGCAAGCTCACCGACGAGATGCGGACGAAGATCCTCGAGGGCATACCGCTCGGCCGCCTCGGCGAGGCCGCCGACGTCGCGGGCATCTACACCTTCCTCGCCTCGGACCTGTCGGCCTACGTCACCGGTGCGGTCATCGACGTGAACGGCGGCATGCTGATCCACTAGGCGAGGAGGAGATATACATGGCAAAACCGACACTCCCGAACGCGCCGACGCTGGCACAGCGCGCCCGCAATATCCGCCGCAACGCCTTGCTGATGGGCGAGGTCCAGGGCCAGGGCTATATCGCCCAGGCGCTCGATATCGCCGACGTGCTGGCGGTGGCCTATTTCCACGCGATGCGCTTTCGCGCCGAGGATCCGGTCTGGGAAGGCCGCGACCGTTTTCTGCTCTCGAACGGGCACTATGCGATCGCACTTTATGCGGCGCTGATCGAGGCCGGGATCATTCCGGGGGCGGAGCTCGCGACCTATGGCTTCGACGAGAGCCGTCTGCCCATGTCGGGCATGGCCTCCTACACCCCGGGAATGGAGATGTCCGGCGGCTCGCTCGGCCTTGGCCTCGGCATCGCCGTCGGCATGGCGCTCGGGCTGAAGCGCAAGAATTCGGCGGCGCGAATCTTCACCCTGTTCTCCGACGGCGAGCTCGACGAGGGCTCGAAATGGGAAGCCATCATGTCTGCTGCCCATCACAAGCTCGACAACATCATCGCAATCGTCGACGTCAACAATCAGCAGGCCGACGGTCCCTCCAAGCAGATGCTCGGCTTCGAGCCGCTGGTCGATAAGCTCGAGGCCTTCGGCTGGTTCGTGCAGCGCGTCGATGGCAACGATCTCGACGCAGTGGTGGGGGCTTTCGATGCCGCGACGGCGCATGCCGAGCCGAAGCCTCGCATGATCGTCGCCGACACGTTGATGGGCAAGGGCGTTCCCTTCCTGGAGCAGCGTGAGAAGAACCATTTCATTCGCGTCGAGCCGCATGAATGGCAGCTCGCGCTGTCTGCACTGAACGCGGGAGACCAGTCATGAAGTCCGCCGGATCGACCCCCTCGGCAAAGCCGCGCCTGACCACGTCGGCCATGATCGCCTCGATCGCAGCGGAGGGCCAGCGCACCAAGCCCGCGCCCTTCGGCCACGCGCTCGTCGAGCTCGCCCGCAGCCGCGAGGACGTGGTCGGCATGACCGCCGATCTCGGCAAATACACCGACCTGCACATCTTCGCGCAGGCTTTTCCCAATCGTTACTACCAGATGGGCATGGCCGAGCAGCTGCTGTTCGCCGCAGCCTCGGGGCTCGCCGCCGAAGGCTTCATGCCGTTCGCGACGACCTACGCGGTGTTCGCCTCGCGCCGGGCTTACGACTTCATCCACCAGACCATTGCGGAAGAAGACCGCAACGTGAAGATCGCCTGCGCGCTGCCCGGCCTGACCTCGGGCTATGGACCCAGCCACCAGGCGGCCGAGGATCTCGCCCTGTTCCGCGCGATGCCGAACATGACGGTGATCGATCCCTGCGATGCGCACGAGATCGAGCAGGTCGTGCCGGCGATCGCCGCGCATCGCGGACCGGTCTATATGCGCCTGCTGCGCGGACAGGTGCCGCTGGTGCTCGACGAGTACAATTACCGGTTCGAGCTCGGCAAGGCTGCGTTGCTTCGTGACGGTGGCGACGTCCTGATCATCTCCTCGGGCATCATGACCATGCGCGCGCTGGAGGCGGCCCAGGCCTTGTCGGACGACCGCATTGATGCGGCTGTCCTGCACGTTCCGACCATCAAGCCGCTCGACACCGAAGCGATCCTGCGCGAAGCGGGCAAGCCCGGCCGCCTCGTCGTCGTCGCCGAGAATCACACAGTGATCGGCGGGCTCGGCGAGGCCGTGGCGACGCTGCTGATGCGCGCGGGCGTTCATCCCGCGTTCCGGCAGATCGGACTTCCCGACGAGTTTCTCGCCGCCGGCGCGCTGCCGACGCTGCACGACCGCTACGGCATCTCGACCGCGGAAGTGAAGCGGCAGATCAAGGAGTGGCTGCGCTAGCAGCCCGTCTTCCCGATCCACGACGGACATGCTTCGTCGCGCCGCTGCGAAGAACGACGGCTGCTGTCCAATGCCGGCGCATCGAGAGCCGGCCAGCAGCAACACGGGCGGTGAAGAGCCGCCTTTGCATCAACCAATCCATGCTCGACAGGAGGAAACGATGACCTTGCGCAAGCCGATAACTCTCAGCCGCCGCAAGTTGCTCATGGCCGGCGCCGCCGTGCCGCTATGTGCCATTCTCACCCGCCCGGCCTCGGCCGCGGAATTCACCTACAAGCTTGCGACGGGGCAGGATCCGACGCATCCCGTCAACATCCGCGCCAAGGAAGCTGCCGACCGCATTCGCGAGGCGACGAGCGGCCGGCTCGAGATCAATCTGTTCCCGGCGAACCAGCTCGGATCGGATACCGACCTGTTGACGCAGGTCCGCAACGGCGGCGTCGAGTTCTTCAACCTGTCCTCGCTGATCCTCGCGACGCTGGTGCCGGCCGCAGGCATCGTCAACCTCGGCTTTCTCTTCACGAACTATGACGCGGTCTGGAAGGCGATGGATGGCGAGCTCGGCGCCTATATCCGCGCGCAGATCGCGCGCACGCCGATCATGGCGGTGTCGAGCCCCTGGGATAACGGCTTCCGCCACGTCACGTCGTCCGGCCGCGAGATCAGGACGCCGGACGATCTCAAGAACTTCAAGCTGCGCGTGCCGGCCGCTCCCAATCTGACGTCGTTGTTCCAGGCGCTCGGGGCAGGCCCCGCGCCGATCAATTTCAACGAGGTTTACTCCGCGCTCCAGACCAAGGTGGTCGACGGTCAGGAAAATCCGCTGCCGATCATCGCGACGGCCCGGCTGTACGAGGTGCAGAAGACCTGTTCCCTGACCGGGCATGTCTGGGACAATTACTGGATCCTCGGCAACAAGCGCGCCTTCGAAAAGCTGCCGAAGGATGTGCAGCAGATCGTGACACGCGAGCTGGATCGCTCGGCCAAGGACGAGCGTGCGGACGTCGCCAAGCTCAGCGAGTCCTTGCGCTCCGACCTGACCGCCAAGGGCATGCAGTTCATCGACGTCGACCGCGGCGCATTCCGCCAGGCCCTGGCGAAGACCAGCTTTTACGCCGACTGGAGGGCCAAGTTCGGCGATGAGGCCTGGAGTCAGCTCGAGAAAGCGGCGGGCAAGCTGTCATGACCGCGATCAACCATATGCCTGGGATCGATCAGGGCGCCGCGGGTGCGGCGCCTCAATCCGGTGTGCACCGCTGGGCCGTCGCGGCCAACAGGGTGCTTGGTCATGTGGTTGCGATCCCGGCGGCGCTCCTGGTGCTCGCCGAGATCGTCGTTTTGTCGGCCGGCATCGTCGGACGATATGTCTTTCACGCTCCGATCATCTGGGTGGATGAGCTTGCCGGCATCCTGTTCCTGTGGCTCGCCATGCTGGGATCGGTGATCGCGTTCCAGCGCGGTGAGCACATGCGGATGACGGCCATCATCGGCATGCTCCGTCCCGACGCACGTGCCTTCCTGGACGTCGTTGCCGCCGCGGCATCGCTGGCATTCCTGCTGCTGGTGGTCCACCCTGCCTACGAGTTCGCGGCCGACGAGGTGTTCGTCACGACGCCGGCGCTCGAAATCGTCAACAGCTGGCGGGCTGCCGCGTTACCCGTTGGCATCGGATTGATGCTGGTCGCGGCGGTCCTGCGGCTCGCCCGCATCTCGAGCCTGCGCAGCCTGCTCGCGGCTGGGGCGCTCGTCGCCGGCATCATCGCCGCGCTCGTCCTCATCGCGCCGGTGTTGAAACCGCTCGGCAATCTCAACCTGCTGATCTTCTTCGTGGTCATCGTCGGCGCCATGGTGCTGGCGGCGGTGCCGATCGCCTTTGCCTTCGGTCTTGCCACCGTCGGATATCTGGCGCTGACGACGAACACGCCCGATGCGGTCATCATTGGTCGCATGGACGAAGGCATGAGCCATCTGATCCTGCTGGCCGTGCCGCTCTTCGTGTTCCTCGGCCTGCTGATCGAGATGACCGGCATGGCGCGGGCCATGGTCGGCTTTCTCGCCAGCCTGCTCGGCCACGTGCGCGGCGGCCTGCATTATGTGCTGGTCGGCGCAATGTACCTGGTGTCGGGCATCTCCGGCTCGAAGGCGGCGGACATGGCCGCCGTGGCGCCGGTGCTGTTTCCGGAGATGACCAAGCGCGGCGCCAGGCCCGGTGATCTCGTGGCGCTGCTCGCGGCGACCGGGGCCCAGACCGAGACCATTCCGCCGTCGCTCGTCTTGATCACCATCGGCTCGGTGACGGGCGTGTCGATCGCGGCGTTGTTCACCGGGGGGCTGCTGCCCGGCATCGTGCTCGCCATCGGTCTCTGCGCCGTGGTCTGGTGGCGATACCGGGGCGAGGACCTGTCGCATGTGAAGCGGGCCACGGGGAGGGAGATCGGCCGCGCCTTCGTCATTGCCATCCCGGCAATGGCGCTGCCCTTCGTCATCCGCGCCGCGGTGGTCGAGGGCGTCGCCACCGCGACCGAAGTTTCGACCATCGGCATCGTCTACTCGGTGCTCACCGGGCTCCTGATTTATCGTCAGTTCTCCTGGCGCCGCCTCTACCCAATGCTGGTGGAGACCGCGTCATTGTCCGGCGCGATCCTGCTGATCATCGGCGCTGCGACAGGGATGGCGTGGGCTCTGACGCAATCGGGTTTCTCGGCCTCGCTTGCAAAGTTCATGACGGCGCTGCCGGGCGGAACGCCTGTCTTTCTCGGCGTGACGATCCTCGCCTTCGTCATTCTGGGCAGCGTGCTGGAAGGCATCCCCGCCATCGTCCTGTTCGGGCCGCTATTGTTTCCGATCGCCCGCCAGGTCGGCGTGCACGAAGTGCACTACGCGATGGTCGTCGTGCTCGCGATGGGTATCGGCCTGTTCGCCCCGCCATTCGGGGTCGGCTATTACGCGGCCTGCGCCATCAGCCGCATCAGTCCCGACGAGGGTATCAAGCCGATCGTCGGCTATATCGTGGCCCTGCTGATCGGCACGCTGATCGTCGCGGCGATCCCGTGGATCTCGACCGGCTTCCTGTGACGCGGAGACGGGCGGCGCTCAGCGCTGCCCGTCATGCACGGAGATCTCCGACGCCTCGAGGCCGCCGATGCGGGCATGCGGGCGGCCGCCGGTCGCCATCACGAGGCCGAAGGCGATCTCGTCGCGCCGCGGCGCGTCCCACAGCGTCATCTCCGCGGTGCCGAAATGGCTGCGGACATAGGCGGCGTGGATGTGGCCGAGCGGCACCATCAGGCGCGTGCCCGGACCGCCGATGGTCTTCGCCGCCGGCACGATTGCTTTGGGTTGACCCAGCACCTCGCGCATGCCGTGACCGCCGGCTTCATGCCAGACGGCGCCATGCTCGAGCTCGCCGTCTTCGCCGACGATGATGCCCTTGCCATAGGCTTCGATCCGCGGCGCACCGCCGAGCTGTGCGATCAGCGCGCCAGCGAGCTCGCGTCCGAGCTCACGCAAGGCCGCCTGGAACGGCATCAGATCGGGCTCATAGCGGCCGGCGAAGGGATTGCGGATCACCGCGACGGCGGTTCCGACCAGCAGCGGCTTCTCCAGCCGTGGGCCGCGCTCATGCCAGATGGTCTCGACGCTGAGCGCGGTCTTGCGAATATCGTAGGACGACATGCTGAAGCTAGGCCTCGTCCACGACGGGATTGCTGAGCACGCCGATGTTCTCGATCTCGACCTCGACCACATCGCCCGGCTTGAGGAAGATCGGCGGCTTGCGGGTGAAGCCGACGCCGGCCGGCGTGCCGGTGGCGATGACGTCGCCGGGGACGAGATCGAAGATCGTCGAGCAATATTCGATCAGCCGCGGGATCGAGAAGATCAGCATCGAGGTGTCGGAGGACTGCACGGTCGCGCCGTTGACGCGCGTCTCCAGCTTGAGTTTCGTGGGATCGCCGATCTCGTCCGGCGTGACCAGCCACGGTCCGAACGGGCCGGTGCCGACGAAGTTCTTGCCGGAGGCGATCTGCTGGGCGTGGCGCTGCCAGTCGCGCACGCTGACGTCGTTGTAGATCGAATAGCCCGCGACATGATTCCATGCATCAGTCTGGCTGATATGACGGCCGCCCTTGCCGATGACGACGGCGAGCTCGCCCTCCCAATCGAAATTGTCCGAGACCTTCGGCCGGATCACCGGCGCGTTGTGCGCAACCTGGGAACGCCAGACCCGAAGGAAGATCGGCGGAAATTCCGTGATCTCGCGCTTCATGCCGAACGCCACGGCTTCGTTGTGGTGGTCGAGATAATTGCGCACGGCGCAGACGATCTTCTCGGGCCGCGGGATCACCGGCAGGTATTTGATGTCGCTCAGCGCCAACGTGGGCTTGTGCCCGGCGACGATCGCCTCGCGCTTGGCGTAGTCATCGCTGCCGAGAAAGTCCGCGAGCGTGGGGTACTGGGGCAGGGCGCGGCCCAGATCCACCACGCGGTTTTCGACAACGGCGCCCCAGCTTTCCCGATTTCCATCCAAGAACGACAGCAGCTTCATGATTTCGCCCTAACGATTTCGATTTTCGATCTGATGTATTGTTTTCGAAAATTAGGCCGGGCGCAAGCCCGCCGCGTGAAAATGCAGGTCGCCTATTCGGCGTCGAGCAGATGGCCGGCGTATTTGGCGACGTTGTCGGAGGTCGAGCGGATATGGGTCTCGATCAACTGCACGGCGAGATCCGCGTTGCGCGAGATGGCGGCCTGCATGATCGCCTGGTGCTCGCCGGCCTTGTCGCGCGGGCGCGGCCTGAAATTGGCGGAGAGATGCCGGTAGCGTTCGGCACGGTCGAACAGCTCGGCGCGAATGGCGAGCAGCGTCGCCGAGCCGGAGGCGGAGACCAGGGCCTGGTGGAACTGGCGATGCGCGATCTTCCACTCGGGATCGCGCAGGGGATGCTCGGGATCGCGCTGCTCGATCCGCTTCAATCGGTGCAGTGTGGAGATCACGGCGATTTCCCAATCGTCATCGCCCCGCTCGATCGAGCGGCGGATCAATTCCACCTCGATCAGCACCCTTGCATCGGTGACCTCCACCAGATCCTGGCGGCTGACCGGCGCCACGCGAAAGCCGCGCTGCTCCTGGGCATCGACCAGGCCTTCGGCGGCGAGCGCGGTCAGCGCCTCGCGCAGCGTGGTAAAACTGGCGCCGAAGCGTTCGCGCAGCACGTCGAAGCGCAGCGGCTCGCCGGGCGGAAGGGCGCAGGCAATGATCTCCTCGCGCAGCCGATGCGTGATGTCGGCGGCGATGGTCTTGCCGAATTCCTTGCGGGGGCGGACGGCGCTCTCGGGCATGGGACCTGTCGCTGAATCGATGCCTCAACATGCCGCGCTAACGACCATCTTGCAATAATTTTCGTAAACGGTATGATTTTCGAAAATATGGTCCCAGGGAGCGCGTGAAGTCATGAGGGCGGTGCTGGTGCGTCAGCCGGGTGGGCCGGATGCACTCGAATTGGTCGAGCTTCCGGTGCCTCTGCCCGGAGCCGGCCATGTTCAAATCCGGGCCGAGGCGTTCGGGGTCGGTCAACCCGACGTGCTGATCCGGCGCGGCGTCTACAAATGGATGCCGCCGCTGCCGGCCAATCCCGGCAACGACGTCGCGGGGCGCATTTCCGCGCTCGGGTCCGGCGTCGAGGGCTTTGCCATCGGCCAGAAGGTGCTGCTGAGCGCGCGCGATCTGTCCCAGCGCGGCGGCTGCTATGCCGACGTCGTGGTCGCGCCCGCGGATGCCGTTCACGCGCTGCCGGACAATGTCGATCTGCAAGCGGCCGTGTGCTTGTCGAACTACCAGGTCGCTTACGCACTGCTGCACGAGTGCCGCCATCCCCGCGCGCCCGCAAGCGCGCTGGTGATTGGAGCTGCCGGCGGCGTCGGCACGGCGCTGGTGCAGCTGGCCAAGCTTGCCGGGATGACCGTCATCGGCACGGTCTCGACTGAAGAGAAGGCCGCGTTCGCCAGGGCGAACGGCGCCGATCACGTCATCTTCTACCGGAGCGAGGATGTCGTGGCGCGCACCCGCGAGCTGACGGATGGCGAGGGCGTCGGCCTCGTGCTCGATCACGTCTGCGGGCCCGAGTTCACCTCTTATCTCGGCGCGCTCGGCAAATGGGGCACGCTGCTGTCCTACAACGCCTTCGCCGGTTTGCCGGAAGAAAATCTGATGGCGGCGATGCGCGATCATCTCGACATCTGTCCGGCGATCCGCTGCTTCTCCTTCCACATCTACGACCACGATCGTGACGGACGCCGTGCCCTGATGCGCAGCGTGATCGAGGCCTTGAGCCGCAATGCGATCAAGCCGGCGATCTCGGCGGTACTGAGGCTCGACGAAGTCAGCAAGGCGCATACGTTGCTGGAGCAGGGCTCCGCGCTCGGCAAGATCATCATGATTCCATGAGGGGATGGACCGCACGATGACACAAGCACCCATTGCACGCTTCACCCGGCTGCGACACGCGACCTTCACCTCGCCCGATCCGGAGCGGCTGCTCGACTATTATCGCGGCGTGATCGGACTTGGCCTCGTTGCCCGCGACGGAGACCGCATTTTCCTCGCCAGCGATTCCGAGCAGCTCTCGCTCGTGATCGAGCCCGGCGATGCGCTACTTAGCAGCATCGCCTTTGAGATCTCCCCGGAGGTCCAGATCGAGGCGCTGGGCGCCGCGCTGAAGCAGGCGGACTTACGGCCCGAGCTTCGGAGCGATCCCCTGCCTGGTGTGTCCCGGCTGCTGTCGTTCACGGATCCAGAGGGCACGCGCTTCGAGCTGATCCAGAGCTGGACGCCCACGCCCGCGCAGGAGCGGATCGGCGCCCTCGCGGTCGCCAAGCTCGGCCATGTCGCGCTTCGCACGCCCGATCCGCGCGCGGCCTCGGAGTTCTATGCCAAATTCATGGGCCTGCGCGTCTCAGACTGGATCGAGGATCGCTTCGTCTTCATGCGCAGCGGCTTCGAGCATCACACGCTCAACTTCGCCCGCGCCCCGGTCCGCAGTCTTCATCACTTCGCGTTCGAGCTGCGGGGCCCCGACCACATGCATCGGGCCTGCGACCATCTCGCGCGTCACAAGCTCCCGGTGCTTTGGGGACCGGTGCGTCACGGCCCCGGGCACAACACGGCGATCTATCACCGCAATCCCGATGGGCATCTGGTCGAGTTGTTTCATGACCTCGACCGGATGGTGGACGAGGAGCTCGGCTATTTCGAGCCGCGTCCCTGGCATCGCGATCGTCCGCAGCGGCCGAAGGTATGGGTCGGGCTGCCGCGCGACGTCTGGGGCATGCCGCCATCGCCTGAATGCACGGAGTTTGCGCGCTAGCGAATTCAATTCGACCTGAACGACGCCGCGCGCGTTGCGGCCAACGACATGACAATTGAGGGAGAAGCATCCATGCGAGGGATGAAGCGGCTTGCTGCGGCCATTTTTCTGCTCGGCGTCTTTCTTGGCGTTTTTCTCGGCGGTTGTCTGGTGACCGGCCCTGCATGGGCGGACAATTATCCGTCGCGTCCGATCCGCCTGCTGCATGGCTTTGCCGCCGGCGGCGCCGCCGACACGCTGTCGCGAATCATCGCCGACGGGCTGTCGAAGAAGCTCGGGCAGCCGATCATCGTCGAGGCCAAGCCGGGCGCCGGCGGCAACATCGCGGCGGATGCGGTCGCCAAGGCGGCGCCCGACGGTTATACGCTCGGCCTCGTCACCGGCGCGCACGCGATTTCCGCGGCGACCTACAAGAGCCTCGCCTATCAGCCGGCCGAAAGCTTCGAGATGATCTCGACGCTGGTCTACTACGCGCTCGTCATCGCCGTGCGCAGCGACTATCCCGCAAAATCGCTGGGTGAGCTCATCGCCATGGCCAAGGCCAAGCCGGGTTCACTCAGCTTCGGATCGGTCGGCTTCGGCAGCACGCATCATCTTGCGGGAGAATTGCTCAACGCCACAGCCGGCATCGAGATCGTGCACGTGCCGTATCGCGGCGATTCGCAGTCCACCACCGCGCTGCTCGGTGGTGACGTTCCCGTCATCGTCGGCACGCCCGTGCTGCTGGCCCCGCAGATCCAGAGCGGCGCGATCCGTGGCCTGGCGGTGACCTCGCCGACGCGCACTGCGTTGCTGCCCGATGTCCCGACCGTGCAGGAAGCCGGCATCAAGGGCTACGACGTGCGCACCTGGGCTGGCCTGCTGGCGCCCAAGGGAACGCCGTCCGCCATCATCGCCGCGCTCAATGCCGCGACGCTGGACGCACTCGGGGATCCCGAGCTCAGGCAGCGTCTGGAGACCGCCGTCGGCGGCGAGGTCCGCGGCAGCTCGCCGGAGGAGATGAAGAAGCTGATCGAGACCGAGATCGCCAAATGGACCGGCGTGGTCGAGCGCGCGAAGATCCCGAAGATCTGACCCGGGCCGGCGGCAGGGTCGGTACCGGCCGGCCCTGGTCACGAATGCTTGATCCGGATCAACAAGCGCCACCGGCACTGGGATATGCTACGAGAGTTACGCTGCGACCTTGATAAGGTAACTCGATAAAGATGCGCCTCGTCCGTACCATCCTGGCATTCGCAATCGCCATATCCCTGGCGATGCTGCCCGTTGGCGCGTCCGCATCCGGGCTTGCCATGTCGTCGGACGATATGCCGGCGACCATGCAGATGGGCAGCGACGCCGGGATGGCGATGGACGATTGCTGCCCCGACATGAAGGGGACGCCCTCCCAGACTATCGGCTACAAATGCGGGATGGGTTTCTGCTGCGTCGGCGGCACCATCGCGCTCGATGCCATCAGGCCCGTCGTCTTCGGGCATTTCGCCGTAGCGGTGAGCACGATCGCCATCCCCGAGGATCAGGTCGTCTCCGTCCGCGGCAGCAGTCCTCCCTTCCGACCTCCTCGAATCTGATCTCGCAACAGCCGAACGCGCGCAGCACGTTTGCGCGCGACGACAACTGACGTGCGCGCTTCATGCGCCACGGCGAAAAATCAGATCATGAGGACAGGACAATGCTTTCCAAATTCAGCACCGCGGCGCTCGCCGCCACCCTTTCGCTTGCCGCCTCCGCCGCGATGGCGGGCCCCAGTGACTACGCCTTCGAGCCCGTCACTGCGCAAATGAAGAAGGGCGACGACGTCACGCTCTCGATTCGCCTGACCAACAAGCAAACCGGCAAGCCGGTGGCGGACGCCGTCATCTTCAAGACCCGCGTCGACATGGCCCCGGACGGGATGGCCGAGATGGAATCGGCGGTCGCGCCGCTTCCGTCGCAGGAGCCGGGCGTCTACGCCTTCCGGACGGACCTGCCGATGGCCGGCCGCTATCAGGTGACGCTGTCGGCGAAAGTGCAGGGCGAGCCCGAGACCGTCACCGGCAAGGTGATCGTCACGGCGACCAAGTGAGCGTGCGGACGCTGCTTGCGGCGTCCGAATTTTCTCCTTCCCCTCACATGGACGCGTGCCAAGCGCGCGAAGACACACCATGAAGACGCTGCGTCTCCTGACACTTCTCGCGCTGGCCGGTGGCCTGGCCGTGGGCGCATACTGGTCCTCGCACGGACGCTGGTCCGCTCATGCCGAGGCGACCCCGGCTGCAGCTCAAGCGGACCGAACTCCGCTCTACTATCGTGACCCCAGCGGCGCGCCACTCTGGTCCGCTAGTCCGAAGCAGGACGACCGTGGCCGGGATTATCTGCCGGTCTATGAAGACGGTCAGGCGCCTGCGACGGCACCAAAGCCACCGCAGGCGACTTCCTGGCGAAAAATCCTGTACTACCGCAACCCCATGGGCCTGCCCGACACCTCGCCGGTGCCGAAGAAGGACCCGATGGGGATGAACTACGTCCCCGTCTACGAAGGCGACGAGGCCGACGACGGCACGGTCAAGCTCTCGCCGGGCAAGATCCAGCGCACCGGCGTGAAGTCCGAGCCGGTCGAACGACGGACGATCCGCGTCACGGTCAAGGCACCCGGCACGATCCAGCTCGACGAGCGCCGCGTCTCTGTCATCGCGATGCGCGCCGAAAGCTTCGTGCAGAAGGTCGCCGACGTCACCACCGGCACGCGTGTGAAGGCGGGCCAGCCGCTGATGGAGATCTACAGTTCGGCGGTTGCGTCCGCCGCGGCGGAATATCTTGCGACGATCACCTCCAAGACGGTGGGCGGCGTCGAGATGTATGGCCGCGGCTCGCGGCAACGGCTGGTCAATCTCGACGTGCCCGAGCAGGTCATCGCCGAGATGGAGAAGACGCGCCGCGCGCCCGTCACCATCCATTGGTCGGCGCCGCGCGACGGCATCGTGCTCGAGCGCAACGCGATCGAAGGCATGCGCGCCAATCCCGGCGACGTGCTGTTCCGGATTGCGGATACCTCGGTCGTCTGGGCCCTCGTCGATATCGCCGAACGCGATCTCGGTCATATCGCGGTGGGGCAGTCCGTGGCGGTGCGCGCGCGGAGCTTTGCCGGCCGCATCTTCAGCGGCAAGATCGCAATCGTCTATCCGCAGGTGAACCGCGACACGAGGACGGTTCGCGTCCGGATCGAGCTTGCCAATCCCGATGCGGCGCTGCTGCCGGACATGTATGTCGATGCCGAGATCGACACGGCCGACGCCGCGCCCGTGCTGGCGATCCAGGATAGCGCGGTGCTCGACACCGGCACGCGGCAGGCCGTCCTCGTGGACAAGGGGAAAGGGCGCTTCGAGCCGCGCGAGGTGAAGCTCGGCCGGCGTGGCGGCGGCTACATCGAGGTGCGGGACGGGCTTGCCGACGGCGAGGCGGTGGTCACATCCGCCACCTTCCTGATCGATGCGGAAAGCAATCTGAAGGCCGCGCTCAAGGGTTTTGCGGAAGGAGCGCCTCAGGCGTCCGATGCGGGCCATGCGGCGGGAGAGCGCAAATGATCGCCCGCATCATCGCCTGGTCGGCGCGCAATCTGCTGCTGGTGCTGTTCGGCACCGGTTTTGCGGCCGCCGCCGGTCTCTATGCGCTGATCCACCTGCCGCTGGATGCGATCCCTGATCTCTCCGACACCCAGGTCATCGTCTACACCGAATATCCCGGCCAGGCGCCGCAGGTGATCGAGGACCAGGTCACCTATCCCTTGACGACGGCGATGCTGACCGTGCCGAAATCGAAAGTCGTGCGCGGCTTCTCCTTCTTCGGCGCCTCGTTCGTCTACGTGATCTTCGAGGACGGCACCGACATCTATTGGGCGCGCTCGCGCGTCCTGGAATTTTTGAACGGCGCGGCTTCGCGGCTTCCTGCCGGCGTCACCCCGACCATCGGTCCCGACGCCACCGGCGTCGGCTGGGTCTACCAGTATGCGGTCCTGTCGAAGGAATTGAACCTGGCGGACACCCGCACGATCCAGGACTGGAATCTGAAGTTCGCGCTGGCCAAGGCCGAAGGCGTCGCCGAGGTCGCCAGCATCGGCGGCTTCGTCAAGCAGTACAACGTGGTGCTCGACCCGCAGCGGATGCGCGATCGCGGCATCAGCATGCAAAAAATTCGTGAGGCGATCCGCGCCAGCAACGCCGATGTCGGCGGGCGCACCGTCGAGCTCGCCGAGTTCGAATACGTCATCCGCGGCAAGGGCTATATCAAGAGCATCAACGATCTCGGCAACATCGTGCTGAAGACCTCCGGCGGAACGCCGGTGCTGCTCCGCGACGTCGCCAATGTCGAGCTCGGACCGGACGAGCGCAGGGGCATCACCGAGCTGAACGGCGAGGGCGAAGTCGCCAGCGGCATCGTGCTGCAGCGCTTCGGCGTCAACGCGCTCGACGTCATCGAGAACGTCAAGAAGCGCTTCAAGGAGATCGCGAGCAGCCTGCCGAAATCGGTCGAGATTGTCCCGGTCTACGATCGCTCGAACCTGATCTACGCGGCCATCGACACGCTCAAGCACACGCTGTTCGAGGAGAGCATCGTCGTCGCGCTGGTCTGCATCGTGTTCCTGCTGCACGTCCGCAGCGCGCTGGTCGCGATCCTGATGCTGCCGGTCGGCGTGCTGATGGCATTCGGCGCCATGAAGCTGCTCGGCCTCGGCTCCAACATCATGAGCTTAGGTGGCATCGCGATTGCGATCGGCGCCATGGTCGATGCCGCGATCGTCATGATCGAGAATGCCCACAAGCACCTCGAACGCGCCGAGCCCGGCCAATCGCGCGTGCAGATCCTGATCGATGCCGCCTCCGAAGTGGGGCCTGCGCTGTTCTTCAGCCTGCTGATCATCACCGTGTCGTTCATGCCGATCTTCACGCTGGAATCGCAGGAGGGGCGGCTGTTCAGCCCGCTGGCGTTCACCAAGACCTTCTCGATGGCCGCCGCTGCCCTCTTGTCCGTCACGCTGGTGCCGGCGCTGATGGTGATCTTCGTCCGCGGCCGGATCGTCCCGGAGAGCCGGAATGTCATCAATCGTTTCCTGATCTGGATCTACCGGCCCGTGATCAAGGGCGTGCTTCGCGCCAGGACGCTGGTGATCCTGGCCTGCCTCGCAATCCTCGCCGTCACGACATGGCCGGCGCGGCAGCTCGGCACCGAGTTCATGCCGGCGCTGAACGAGGGCACGTTGCTCTACATGCCGACGACGCTGCCCGGCATCTCCGTGACCAAGGCGGCCGAGTTGATGCAGACGCAGGATCGCATCATCAAGTCGTTCCCCGAGGTCGCCTCCGTCTACGGCAAGGCGGGACGGGCGGCGACCGCGACCGATCCGGCACCGACCGAAATGTTCGAGACGGTGGTCAATCTGAAGCCGAAAGAGCAGTGGCGTCCCGGTGTCACCCTCGACAGCCTGATCGCGGAGATGGACAAGGCGCTGCAGTTCCCCGGCGTCTCGAACGCCTGGACCATGCCGATCAAGGCCCGCATCGACATGTTGTCGACGGGCATCCGCACGCCTGTCGGCGTCAAGGTCATGGGCACCGACCTCGTCGAGATCGACCGGCTGGCGCGGCAGGTCGAGCGGGTGATCAAGACTGTCCCGGGCACGTCGTCGGCCTACGCCGAGCGCGGTATCGGCGGCTACTATCTCGAGATCGTCCCGGACCGCGAGGCGCTCGCGCGCTACGGCATCCTGATCCAGGACGTTCAGGACACCATCGCGGCCGCGCTCGGCGGCCAGACGGTCACGACGACCGTGGAAGGCCGCCAGCGCTTCACGGTGAACATGCGCTATCCGCGTGACCTGCGCGACAATCCCAAGGCGATCGCGAGCGATATCCTGGTGCCGATGCCGGCGGGCGGCGCCGTGCCGCTCGGCGAGGTCGCCAAGGTCGAGCCGGCGCGGGGGCCGACCTCGATCCGGACCGAGAACGGCCAGCTGGCGACCTACATCTATGTCGACATCCGCGATCGCGACATCGGCAGCTACGTCGCGGACGCGCAACGCGCGGTGACGGAGAGCATCCAGTTTCCCGCCGGCACCTATGTCGTCTGGAGCGGCCAGTACGAATATCTCCAGCGCGCGGCGGCGCGCCTCAAGATCGTCGTGCCCGTCACGCTCACGATCATCTTCCTGCTGCTCTACCTGAACTTCAGGGCGCTGACCGAGACGCTGATCGTGATGCTGTCGCTGCCTTTCGCGCTGGTCGGCGGCATCTGGATGATGTGGTGGTTTGGCTTCAACCTGTCCGTCGCGGTCGCCGTCGGCTTCATCGCGCTCGCCGGCGTTGCTGCCGAGACCGGGGTCGTGATGCTGATCTACCTCGATCACGCGCTGGCCGAGATGAAGGCGAGGCGCGACGCCGAGGGCGGGGTCTTCACCCGGCGCGATCTCCATGACGCCATCATGGTGGGCGCGGTCGAGCGCGTCCGGCCCAAGATGATGACGGTGGTCGCCATCATGGCGGGCCTGCTGCCGATCATGTGGAGCACCGGCGCGGGATCCGAAATCATGCAGCGCATCGCGCTGCCGATGATCGGCGGGATGATCTCGTCGACATTGCTGACGCTGATCGTGATCCCGGCGATCTTCGGGCTGGTGAAGGGGCGGGGGCTGCCTGATGGCGAGCAACCGGCGCTCGCCGACCAGCCTGCCGTTGAAACGGAGAACGGCATGCGCGCTCCGCAAGCCGCCGAATAGGATCGCGAGACGTCGTCCGGCTCTCAGCCGGACCGTGCCTCCTGGCTCCGCAGCAGGCGGTGCGTCACCGTTCGTGCGATCGCCGCCGGCGCTTCCTCGGGGATCGCAAAGCAGGAGCTCGCGTTGATCTCGCACAGCACGTAGGTGTCGGCGCCCGCCGCATCCGGCGGCCCGTACAGGAAATCCGCATCCCAGATCACCGGCAGTGACAATTCATCGATACCGAGCGTTTCCATCATCTGCGGCGTCCATTCGTCCTCCATCGACCTTCGCAGCGCCTGGAACGGCGGAGCATCAGGCCCGTGCATGATGCGCGGCCCCGGTTGCGCCTCGGGCGCGTCGGGGCCTTCCGGCGGCGGCGGGATCAGGGCCTTGATCACTTGGTGCCCAAAGCCCGCGACCCTCGCGCCGCTCATGTAGCAGCGGATCATCCCGTCGGGCAGGCGAGGTTGAAACGCCTGGTCGATGATGCAGCCGCCCCATCCGAAATACGGCTCGCAGCGCGCCACCAGCTCGTCGAACCTGATGTCCTCGGGCCGGCTCCCGCGCTGGGCATGGAGTACACGAACCGTCTCGTTCGTGTGCGGAAGCGCTTCGACCTTCCAGACGCCCTGGCCGCCATTGCCGCGATTTTGCTTGAGCACGCGAGGGCCGTGCGCGCGAAGGCGCGAGGGAAATTCGGCGCGGAACGCCGCGGCGCTGTCATAGCGATGCGTGTCGGCGCCCCAGCCGAGGTGACGCGTGCGGTAGAGCACCTCCTTGACGCCCATCTTCAGGATCACGTCGGGATGGGCGCTCACCCACGGTCCCTGCGCCGCGACGTCGCGCAGCAGGGGATCGAGCTCGGCGCGCGTCTTGCCCTGGTGGATCGGATCGACCCAGACCAGCACGCCGTCAGCCGCGAGCAATTGGTCGCGGACTGCGTCGGCAAAGCTTTCGTCGTAGATCACGGGGTGCGCGTCGATGCCGAGGGCGGCGAGGGCCTCGAAGACGCGGACGAAGCGGCTGTTTTGCGCCGTCGTGTCGCGGCACGCGGCGGCATCGCCGCGTGAGAGGATGGCCAGTGTTTGGCGGGGGGAAGGGTGTCGTTCGGTGTCCATGCGCAAGCTCCACGAATGGCGTGCTGCGCAGAGCTTGGACCGGGGTCTCACGGGGAGTCTGCTTCGTCCCCACGTGACCAACCCTAATGAGATCGTCCGGTCGTTTCAAGATGCCGGTTGGTGCGGTTCCGTTCCGAGTGAACTCTTCGTGACGCGCCTCGGCCATGCGCGTGTTGACAGCTGGGCCACCCGGGTTTCTATTCGACGTGACGGGGATTTGCGATCTCCCCGCGAGGCGACATGCCCAAGCATCGCGTCCTGATCACCAAGGGCGCAGCATGTCATCGTTTCCCAATCTCATCAGACAAATCGTAATTTTCCATTCGTGCGCGGCGTCGGCGCCGAAGCGCGTTGGCGTCGTCTCGTCGCGCCGCGCCGAAAACGACTTCACCTGGGGCAGGAGACGCCAGGAGAATGTCATGCGGACAAAGGTCATCTTTCACACAATCCTCTTTCTGGCGATCGCCAGCGGGCTGTCGAGCGCACGCGCTCTGACACGAGAGGAGGTCGTCGCCAAAATCCAGGCGGCCGGCTACACGCAGGTCAGCGACATCAAATCGACCGCCGAGGGCACGACCGCAAAAGCCGTGAAGAACGGCAAGGACGTGCGGCTCGTCGTCGACAGTGCCGGCCAGATCAAGGAGCAGAAGTGAGACGCTGACGGCTGAATCCAGCTTGAGGAGCAGAGCAATGCGAAAGACCATCTCGGCGCTGATCGGCGTCAGTGCCTGCCTCATCGCGGGCGCTCATGCGCAGGATCTCGATTGGAATAAGGTTGACGAGACGCTGGGCCGCAAGCCCGCCGTTGCGGACGATGTCCACCGCTACGGCTTTCCCCGCACCGATCTCACCGTGACCCTGGACGGGGTGACGATCAAGCCGGCGCTGGCGCTCGGCGGCTGGCTCGCGTTCAAGCCCGCGCATGGCGGTGCCATGGTTATGGGCGATCTCGTGCTCCTCGAGACCGAGATCAATCCCGTGATGGCGAAGATGATCGCGAGCGGTCTGGAGATCACCGCCGTGCACAATCATCTGCTGCGCGCGAGCCCGGCGACGTTTTACATGCACGTCGCCGGACACGGCGATCCCGTCAAGCTGGCCTCGGCGATCCACGATGCGCTGGCCGAAAGCAAGACTCCCTTGACGGTCGCGGCGCCGGCGGGCCCGCCGCCTGCCATCGACCTCGACACCGCCAAGCTCGATCAGGTCATCGGCGTCAAGGGGCAGGCCAACGGCGGCGTCTACCAGTTCAACGTCAAGCGGCGCGACCCGATCACGGAGGACGGCATGCTGCTGACCCCCGTCTGTGCGATGGGCGTTGCGATCGCCATCAACTTCCAGCCGACCGGAGGAGGCAAGGCCGCCATCACCGGCGATTTCGTCCTGACCAGCGACGAGGTGAACCCGGTCATCGTGGCGCTGCGCACGCACGGCATCGAGGTGACGGCGCTGCACAGCCACATGCTGGACGAGCAGCCGCGGCTGTTCTTCATGCATTTCTGGGCCAACGACGACGCGGTCAAGCTGGCGAATGGCCTGCGTGCCGCGCTGGACAAGACGGCCAGCACGAGGAGCTGATGCGGAGCTGTGCCGGCATCGCCTCTCGCCGCTACGGCTGGGGAGGATAGCGCTCGAACGCCGGCAGTTCGTGCGCATGCTCCATCCAGCGAAGCCGCTCGGCGACCTGGATGTGCATCGTCGCCGGCACGACCTCGGGATCATCGTAAGTCGCACTCTGGATGTCGATGACCCCCGGCAGCATGTCGGCATTGATATAGAACAGGCCGGTGCCGCAATGGCCGCAAAAGTGCCGCCGGCCGTGTTCCGAGGAATTGTAGATCTTGGGCTCGCCCTTGGTCACCTTGAGTGCGCTCTCCGGATACATCGTCCAGCCGACGACCGGAGCGCCGGCGTGAAGCCGGCAGTCGCGGCAGTGGCACAGCGCATGCACGATCGCGTCGCCCTCGACCTCGTAACGGATTGCGCCGCAGTGACAGCCGCCGGTGATGGTGCTCATGCGTTCCTCCCGATGGATCGATCTTGCCGATCGATAGCTCTCGAGAGGTGCGGCTTCAACGCTGCAAGCGATTTGAAGTTGCGTCCTACTGTCGCCTGACAGCTGCTGCCATCGGAGCCGGCTCAGCGCGCTCCGACCACTTCGCCGTCTTCCTTCACGAACCGGCCGACCGGATGATCCAGCAGATCGATGACCGCTTCCGAGGGCCGGCACAATCGCGTGCCCTTCGCCGTCACCACGATCGGGCGGTTGATCAGGATGGGATGCGCGAGCATCTGATCGATCAGCTCGTCATCGGTCCATTTGGGATCATCGAGGCCGAGATTGCGAAACGGCGTGCCCTTCTCGCGCAGCAGCGCGCGGACGGAAATGCCCATAGCCTTGACGAGCTCGAGCAGCTTCTCGCGGGACGGCGGCGTCTTCAGATATTCGATGACGACGGGCTCGGCGCCGCTCTGCCGGATCATCGCCAGCGTGTTGCGCGAGGTGCCGCAGTCGGGGTTGTGGTAGATCGTGACGCTCATGGTCGGTCTCCATGCCTCACCGGTGGGCTTCCAAGGCCGTCGGGACTTTGCCAGCGCCGGCCTCGTACCAGCCCCTTGTCGCCTTGACGATGCGGACGACGGACAGCATCACCGGGACCTCGACGAGAACGCCGACCACGGTCGCCAGCGCAGCGCCGGAGTCGAGGCCGAACAAGCTGATCGCGGCGGCGACCGCCAGCTCGAAGAAGTTGCTCGCGCCGATGAGAGCGGCCGGAGCCGCAACGCACCAGGCCACGCCGAACCGCCGGCTCAGCCAATAGGCGAGGCCCGCATTGAAATAAACCTGCACCAGAATCGGCACGGCAAGGATGGCAATGACGAGTGGCTGCCGGACGATCTGCTCGCCCTGGAAGCCGAACAGCAGCACCAATGTGGCGAGGAGCGCAACTAGCGACACAGGCTGCAGCATCCGCATGGCGCGGTTGAAGCCGTCGTCGCCTCCGCGCAGCAGCACCTTGCGCCACAGCTGAGCAACGATTACGGGAACCACGATATAGAGCAGAACGGAGAGCAGCAGCGTGCCCCAGGGGACACTGATCGAGGCCACGCCAAGCAGCAGTCCCACCAGCGGCGCGAACAGGAACACCATGATCACGTCGTTCAGGGCGACCTGGCTCAGCGTGTAGTGAGGCTCCCCCTCGCACAAATTGGACCACACGAACACCATCGCGGTGCAAGGCGCCGCCGCCAGCAGGATCAAGCCGGCGATGTAGGACGAGATCTGGCCGGACGGCAGCCACGGTGCGAAGAGGTGGCCGATGAAGAAAGAGCCCAGCAGCGCCATCGAGAACGGTTTTACGGCCCAATTGATGAAAAGGGTGACGCCGACGCCGCGCCAATGCTTCCGCACCTCGCCCAACGCGCCGAAGTCGATCTTCAGCAGCATGGGCACGATCATCAGCCAGATCAGCACCGCCACCGGCAGGTTGACCTTGGCGACCTCGGCGGCTGCGATCGCGCCGAAGAAACCGGGCATGACGTGTCCCAGTGCGACGCCGACGACGATGCACAGTGCAACCCACAGAGTGAGGTATCGTTCGAAGATGCTCATTGTCACGCCACGTCGCTTCTGCCTGACGTCGCGCCGTCGGAGCGGCCGATCTCGCGCAGCCTGGTGCCGAGCGACAGCTTGTCGATGCTCCTCAGCGGCAAGTTCACGAAGGTGTCGATCCGGTTCTTGAGATATCGGAACGCAGTGACGAACGCCGCCTGCTTCTCCAGCTCGGAACCTTCGGCCGCGGCAGGGTCCTCAATGCCCCAATGCGCCGTCATCGGCTGGCCCGGCCAGATCGGGCAGGCTTCTCCGGCCGCGTTGTCACAAACGGTGAAGACGAAATCCATCACGGGCGCATCGGCGCTCGCGAATTCCAGCCAGCTTTTCGAGCGTAGCCCGTCGACAGGGTAGTCCGTGCTCTCAAGCGTGCGCAGCGCAAGCGGATGCACCGCGCCCTTTGGCGCGCTGCCGGCGGAGAAGGCCCGAAAGCGGCCGGCGCCGTCTTTCCAAAGGATCGACTCGGCCAGGATGGATCGCGCCGAATTGCCGGTGCACAGAAACAGCACATTGTAGATTTGGTCAGGCACGGCTTCGCTCCTTCCGTTTTGGCGAGCAGCAGGCTTGCAGTGTCTCGACGACGGGATCGCAGACCTCCGGCCGTCCGCCGCAGCAATCGCGCAGCAGGAAGAGCGTGACGTCGCGGAATTCGCCGAGATTGGCGCGGTAGACGATCGAGCGGCTGTGCCGCTCGGAGGAGACGAGGCGTGCCCGGGTCAGGATCGCCAAATGCGCGGACAGCGTGTTCTGGGGAACTTCCAGCAGACGGGCGAGGTCGCCCGCTGCAAGGCCTTCGGGCTCGTGCCTGACCAGCGTCCGGAATGCCTCCAGGCGGGTCGGTTGGGCCAGTGCGGCGAGGGCGAGGACGGCTTCTTCGTTTTCCATATATCCAGATCTATGGAAATGTTGCCGGGCCGTCAATCTGAATCTGATTCATGCCGGTCGGAACAAAATTCGAATATTCTAGAAATACGGTTTGACAACCGGCGTGAACGAGCGCAGCCTGGCACCATGAAGATCGCCGACGCAGCAGCACGTCTGGAGGCCCTGGGCAATCAAACCCGGCTTCAAATCTACCGGGCCCTGGTTCGGGCCGGGCATTCGGGCATGCCCGTCGGCCGCCTGCAGGACAAGCTGAAGATTCCGGCCTCGACGCTGTCGCATCACATCAAGACCCTGGTTGCGGTCGGGCTGGTCAGCCAGGTCAGGGAATCGACGACCCTGATCTGCCACGCAAACTTTGACGCGATGCGGGGCTTGGTGGATTTCCTGGCCTCGGAGTGCTGCGCGGACGAAGTCGGATGCAAGAATACACAAACGGCGTCCTGATTTTTCGGGCGAATTATTCGATGATTCTAGAAAGATGGGAGAAGTCGGAATGAACGCCAAGACGGTTGCCATCATCGGAGCCGGGCCTGTTGGCCTCGCTGCAGCTGCGCATGTGCTCGAGCGCGGTATGTCTCCGATCGTGCTCGAGGCCGGGCCCGAAGCCGCCCACGCGGTCCGTCAGTGGCAGCATGTCCAGCTGTTCTCGCCGTGGGAATACAATGTCGACAAGGCGGCGGCGCGGCTGCTCGCGCTGACGGGGTGGAATTCACCAGACCCTCACGCCTATCCGACCGGCGGCGAGCTGATCGACCGATATCTCACCCCGCTCGCAACGCGCACGCCGCTGCGTGAGGCGATCCGGACGTCGAGCCGGGTCACGGCGATCAGCCGCGCCGGCTTCGACAAGGCGAAGACGAAGGGCAGGGAGCAGGCGCCGTTCGAAATTCGCTATCAGAATGGCAAAGGCCCCGAGGTGCTTCGCGCCGATGCCGTCATCGACGTGTCAGGCACGTGGTTCTCTCCCAACCCCGCCGGCAGCAACGGTTTGCCCGCGATCGGCGAACGCGAACGCGCCGGCCGCATCGCCTATGGCATGCCGGATGTGCAGGGCACTGAGCGCGCCAGATATGCCGGCAAGACCGTTGCCGTGCTCGGTGCCGGCCATTCCGCTTTGGGCACTCTGATCGATCTCGTGCGGCTCGCGGGCGAGGTATCAGGCACGCAAGCGATCTGGCTGTTGCGTGGCACCGATCCCGCAAAGGCGTTCGGGGGCGGCAGCAATGACAAGCTTGCCGCGCGCGGCGAGCTGGGCTCCACCTTCGCCGCGCTCGTGGCAGCCGGAAAGATCAGGGTCGAAACAGACTTCGGCGTCACGCATCTGTCGGACTCCGAAGGCCGTCTCAGGATTTCGGCAGGCAGCTGCTGCGGTGCGCAGAGTGTGGTGGCCGACGAACTGATCGTCTCTACCGGCTTCCGTCCCGATCTTTCGTTCCTGTCCGAGCTGCGGCTGCGGCTCGATCCGGCGATCGAGGCTCCGGCCGCGCTCGCGCCCCTGATCGATCCCAACGAGCATAGCTGCGGCACGGTTCGGCCGCACGGGGCGCGCGAGCTCGCGCATGACGAGCCGGGCTTCTATCTCGCCGGCATGAAGTCCTACGGCCGTGCGCCGACCTTCCTGATGATGACGGGATACGAGCAGGTCCGCTCGATCGTCGCCGACATCGCCGGCGACAAGGCGGCTGCGGCACGGGTCGAGCTCGTGCTGCCGGAGACCGGCGTCTGCACGCGCGGCGGTGTCGAGACGGCGGGAGCGGGATGCTGCGGCGGGCCGGCGAAGGAGGAGCCGTCAGCCTGCTGTGCTGACGATGAAACCGCCAAGAAGGCAGGTCGCGCGGGGTGCGGCTGCTCATGACGCAGGTCCCGGCGGACCGGGTGGCCGGTCCGCTCGCCATTGTCGTCGCACTCGGAACCGCGCAGACCATTGCGTGGGCGTCGAGCTACTATCTCCCTGCCATCCTGGCCGCGCCGATTGCGCGCGATCTCGGTCTTGCGCCGACCTATGTGTTCGGCGCGCTGTCGGGAGCGCTCGTCGTCTCCGGCCTGCTCGGGCCGCGCGTGGGGCATGCCATCGATACGTTCGGAGGGCGCGGTCTGCTTGCCGTTTCGAACCTCGTCTTCGTGGCAGGCCTGCTCCTCCTGTCTGTGGCTCATGGCATTGCGGTGCTGGTTGCGGCCTGGGTGTTGCTCGGGATCGGCATGGGCATGGGCCTTTACGAAGCGGCCTTCGCGACGCTTGCGCGCATCTCCGGCAGCAACGCGCGGCGAACCATCACCGGCATCACCCTGATCGCGGGTTTCGCCAGCACGCTTGGCTGGCCCCTCACGACGTGGCTGGCCTCCGAGTATGACTGGCGCGTCGCCTGCCAGGTGTGGGCGGCGATCCATCTCTGCCTGGCGTTGCCGCTCAATCTGTCGCTGCCGCGCGCCGTTCCATTGGACCAGCAGCCGCGACCGGATCCTGGCGCGAGCCAAAGATCCGGACGGCAGAGCGAGACGTTCGCGATGGTGCTGCTGGCTTACATGTTCGCGGCGGCAAGCTTCGTCAGCTCGGGTGTCTCGGCCATTCTGCCGACCATGCTGGTTGCGTTCGGCGCGACGCCGGCGCAGGCCTTGCTCGCAGGAGCCCTGGTCGGGCCCGCGCAGGTCGGTGCCCGCCTGCTGGAAGCAGGATGGCTCGGCCGGTTTCATCCGCTGTTGTCGGCGCGGCTCGCCATGCTCATGAATCCGATCGGGGTTGTTGCATTGGTCGCGGGCGGCCCCTTCCTCGCATCGACTTTCACGGTGCTCTATGGCGCGGGCAACGGCATCATCACCATTGCCCGCGGTACGCTTCCCCTGGCGTTGTTCGGGCCGGCGGGCTTCGGCAGACGGGTCGGCATGATCTCGTTGCCGTCGCGGGCCACCGGCGCGCTCGCGCCACTCGCGCTCGGGCTGATGGTGGAGCATTTTGGCAGCAGCGCGCTATGGATCAGCGCGCTGGCTTCTATCTCCGCGTTTTTTGCGCTTCTGTTGCTGCGTGCAGACCAGACGAGATAGGGACTGAGGGGAGGCGAGCATTCGGAGCTTGAGCGGGGGGGCGCTGATTGCGGTGATGTGTATCGGCCAGCTCGGCAATCTGCTGCCGCACGTCACGCTGTCGGCGAATTTGGCGCAGCATCTGATGCCGGCTTGGGGGCTGTCTGCCGCCGAAGGCGGGCTGATGGCGAGCGGCTATGCGTTCGGCTACATGCTGGCGGTGCCGGTGCTGACGACGCTGACCGATCGCATCGACGCGCGGATCGTGCTGCTGTGGGGCTCCATCGTTAGCGGACTTGCGACCATGGCCTTCGGCATTTTTGCCCAGGGGTTCTGGTCGGGCACACTGATCTGGTCGCTCGCAGGATTGGGCTTCGCCGGCGCCTACATGCCGGGGCTGAAGGCGCTGACGGACCGGTTGCCTGCCGGCGACACCTCGCGGGCGGTGACGCTGTACACCTCGAGCTTCTCGGTCGGCGTCGGCCTGTCGTTCCTGGTTGCGCAAGTCCTCGCCGATCGCTGGGGATGGCGGACCGCGTTCTACGTCACCGGCGTCGGCCCCATCGCGATGGTGGTTGCGTGCCTCCTGATCGAGGGCCGCCGGCCTGTCCCGAAGACGGGGCGGCTGCTGAATTTCGCGCCTGTCTTCGCCAATCGCGAGGCGCTCGGCTACATCCTCGGTTACGGCGCGCACTGCTTCGAGCTCTATGGCATTCGCACCTGGCTGGTCGGGTTCTGGACCTTCGTCGTTGCGCATCAGGGCGGGCCGTCCTGGATGACGCCCGTGCTGATGAGCTTCTGCTTCGCGGTGATCTCGATGCCCGCAAGCATCCTCGGCAACGAGGCCGCCCTGAAGTTCGGACGGCATCGCGCCATCACGGTGGTGATGATCGCGTCAGCCAGCGTCGCGCTCGTGATCGGCCTCAACGCAACGGCACCGGCATGGGTGCTCGCGCTGCTGCTGATGCTCTACGGCCTGACGGTGCCGGCAGATTCGGGTGCGTTGACCGCAGGGATGTCGGCCGCGGCAATCTCCGAGCATCGCGGCGCAACGCTGGCCCTGCATTCCACGGTCGGCTTCGGCTTGTCAGCCGCCAGCGCGTGGGGAACCGGCGTCGCACTCGACATGGCCGGCGGTCCGCAGAGCGCGAGCGGCTGGCTGCTGGTGTTCATCGTTCTGGCAGCCGGAATCGCGCTGGGGCCGCTGGCGCTGCTGTGGTCGCGGCGGGACCATGCCGGCAAGCAGCCATCGTGAGCCCACTTGCTTCGGCATAGAAGCCCTACGCCGGATTGTTCCCCGCGGGCGTGACGACTTTCGATGGTGGCGCTCCGCCATCGCCGGCGCCGCGGCTTCGCCAGGGGATCTGCAGTCTCGGTTGTCCACACCCACGACCCGCAGTATCGAATTGCGCGCTCAACCTACTAGCGATCGATAATTTGCCAGCGCGGTCGGGCGCAGCTTTGATGACGGCATGAGCACCAAATCACGCGAGGTCATCTGGAGCGGCCGAATTCTGGGTGCGGAAATTTCGGCCAAGCACGCGCGCGAGGAGGCCAAAAAGGCCGTTCGCGAGGCCGACCGCGCCGAAGCCGAAGCCTGGTCGGTCCGCATGGAAGGTTATGGTGGTCCCTCACAGCCCTCGCCGACGATCGGCCAATGCCTCAACGGCGGCATGGGCTGGCTCGAGGTCGAGTGCAACAGGTGCAAGGCGCGTGCGAGCCTGCCGCTCGACGCAATCCGCCGTCCCCGCGATACGCCGATCTGGAAGCTGGAAGCCTCGCTCAAGTGCCGGTCATGCCGAAAGGGACGTTCCGCGCCGCCCGTCCACATGATCAAGCTGACGGCCACGCGAAGCATCACGCCGTACAAATGGGTGCATCCGACCGAGGAGAGATAGTCAGACGCTGCGACGACAACAGCCCGCGCGCCTTGTCGACCTCTGCCCCTGGCGCCGGATGTCTATCCTCGCTTTGGCGTCGGCACTTCGGGCTAAACCGGTCATCGTCACGGTCAAATGTGCCTCGGCAGAACCAAACGCGAGTTCAGGCTGGATCGATAGAAAAGATATCGTCGACTTCGAGACGCATGGTGTCGCGGCATTCGCACGCCGCCGCTGCGAGCCGCGATGGGTCGATCTCGATTTCGCCTCGCCGTTCAGATCTGATCGCTCCGGAAGCACGCAGATTGCGCATCAGGAGCGTCACCGTCGTCCGTCGCACACCCAGTATTTGCGAAAGCGTCTCCTGCGTGAGCGGGAGGACGTCGTGGTCGACGCGGTCGTGAAGATGGAGCAGCCAGCGTGCCATGCGGGCTTGGACCGGATGCAGCGCATTGCAGGCTCCGCCGATTTGTAGCTGTATCAGCATCGCCTTGAAGTGAAGCTGGACAGCGTGGCGGATCGCGGGGCTACGGCTAAAAGCCGCGTGGAATCGCGATACGGGGATCCGCGAGGCGGTGCCGGCTGCACGAACGACGGCGGTAACGGCCGCAGGGGACGGCCCCAGAACGGAAAGGGTGCCTACTGCTCCCTCGCGCCCTATCGCAACGCTGGCGACCGTCTGCCCGTTCGCCATGTCGATCATCACCGAAATGGCCCCACTATGAGGGAAGAGGACGTGCTCGGTCTGGTCACCCGCCCGCGAGATGACCGCGTCCCGATCGAGCGCGACCATCTCCAGCTCGGATGCTAGCAGACTGAAATCTGCCACCGGTAGGGCTGCGAGAAGTCGGTTACCAATTCCGCTGGGATGCGTCACCGTAGCCCACCGCGAACCGCATTTCGAGCGGCACAGGACGGCAAACTCGAACTTTGTTTGAAACCGCGTACGCCTCGCGCTCCGAAATCGAATCCAGCCGCGGAAGCTCTCAGTTTCAAAAATAAAACTCCGAAACACGCGGCCGCGAGGCGACGTTTTGTCTTACGCCATCATTCAGGACTTAGATTCAAGCGCTGTGTGGCACAATTGCAAAATGCGTATGGGTAACACCATAGGGGTTCCAATTTCCGGGGCGCGGCAAACGCTGCGGTGAGAGAGTTGCGCGAACCATGCCCTTCACCGCGATCGGCGCGATGATGAGCACAAGCTACTGAAGGGGCCGTTCAGGAACTCCGCCAGCACACTCCGCCGGTTTCGTTTGGTCCGAAAGTAGCCCGTGAGCGATAGGCAGGGTGAAGCAGAAGGGTAGCGGCTCGAGGCTTGCAAGCTACCGTCGCCGGCACGTCGCGTGATGTCCGTTCTTGCGCAAACGTAGCGCATCCCAACGCAGCTAGCGCGAAGCTCCTTTGCAAGGCTTGCGCTGAGGAAGGAACTTCCTGCCCCTTGCGGTTTCCCTGTTATGCACAGTCACTCCCCGACATACCTTCGTCTGTGTTGACAATCCCAAAAAAAGTTTGAGCGAGAGTCACAAACCGAACCGACTTCCCGCTTCTCGCAGCACAAAGTCGTGCCGGGTCGGGGCTGGATCAAGGCTCATCCAAAATCTGATCGAACACGGAGCGTGAGCTCTCGTGACGCAAGCGAGCGTTGCGAGGAATGCTTTCGCTTGAGAAAGGAAATGTTGCGTGACTGAAAGCCAAACGAAACTGCCGCCGAACGGAACGAACGTTTTCGCGATGCCATGGTTGGATTTCTCGAAGGTCATGTTGCCTGGCGTGGGGCGCGAGCTTGCCGAGCAGGGCCTCGCCCGCGCACGGGAAGGCTGCGAGAAGATCAAGGCCGCATCGGAAGAGATGACGCAGACGCTGCGTGAGACCTATTCGAGCAATGCGAGATGCACGACCGACTACGGGCTCAAGGTGTTCGAAATCTCAAACGCCAATGCCGCTTCTGCGCTCGATTTCTTCGTCCATCTGTTCGGCAGCAAGTCCGCGACCGATGCCTATACATTGTCGGCGGCGCACGCGCGCAAGGCTTTCGACACCGCCTCTGACCAGAACAGGGAGTTGTGGGGGCTTGCCCAGAAGCTCGCGACGGAAACGGGTGAGCCGATCAGGAAGCACTTCACCAGGGTCCTCCACCCAGGCGGCTAAAAGCGCGTTCAATTTCACATTCGGATTCGTTTGAAGAGGAGATCCGGCTGGTTGGATCACGCCCAACTGAGCGAGCACGCCCCACTGCCCCATGCTCGACCAACAAGGTGCGCGATGCCTATCAGGCCTCGCACCGACGAGAGGCGCATTCCAACCGGCCGGTGCTTTTCTGCAAACCACAACAAAGACAAATCGCAAGGGAGGGCAACATGGGAATGGTCATGGTCAAATGTCCACAAACCGGACACGCGATTCCCACCGGCATCAAGACTGATCGCGAGAGCTTTGGACGCCGCGCGGTGTTTTTCTCCCGCACCCGGTGTCCGATCTGCCGCACCGATCACGCGTGGTTCGCGCGGGAAGCCTGGGTCGACGAACCGGCCACCCGCACCGCGAACTGGCGTCTGGCACCGGAATATGGATGAAATGGTCGCCGGCGCCGCACCGCGTCAAAGACGACATGACGCATGAGTTGGTGCTGGCGGACCACAGCTCAGGGTCTTGATCTTTCCAGCAGCGTTAAATGCCAAGACCGCGTTCACTGCATTTTCCCCGCTGATGTACGAGATCACTGTCCCACCGTGCGAGGGTTGAAGATCGTCCAGCTCGGCAGCGGGGTGTTACCGCCGCCGTGAGGCGATCGTTGTCGCAGACCGCCCGGCGACGGGTGCCGCGGCTTTGGCGCGCGACTTGGCATAATCGGCCGACATCGCCAGCGCGGGGTCGCGGTCCCGGAGCTCCTCGGCCACGATTGTTTGAAGCCATCGCACGGCGGGTTCGTTGTCCATCCGCCGGTGCCAGTGCTGCTTCAACTCGATGAGAGGTATCGAGACCGGCGGGGGCAGCAGCTTCAGCCCGGCGTTCGCGTACCAGGCCCCGAGCGAGAACGGCACGGTGGAGATCATGTCGCTCGTCGCAATCAATTGCGGCACGCTCATGAAATGCGGCAGGTGCAGCACGACGCGGCGTTGCAGCTTGAGCTCGCGAACGCGCCTTTCGAAGATCTCCTGACTGCGCCCCTGCTGGTTTACGACGATATGGTCCGCGGCGAGAAACTGTTCGAGCGAGAGGGTGTCGCCGATCGTTGGATGATCCTTTCGGACGATGCTGGTGAAGGGATGATCGAACAAATCCTCTGTCACGATGTTCGGACCGACGAGGTCCGGAAAATAGCCTATCGCCAGATCGATCTCGCCGCTTTCGAGCGCGTCTTCCAGATCCTCGTGCGACGTCGGCAGGCACCGCAAGCTCGCTGCGGGAGCCATGCTGCGAATGCGTTGGAGGATCGGCGGGATGAAAATCAGGACGCCAATATCCGAGGTTGTGACCGTGAATACGCGGTCGCTCTCTTCCGGCACGAAACGCGGCTTGCGGAGTATCTGCTGATCGACGGTGGACAGCACTGTCCGCACGGCCTCCGCGATTGATTCCGCGAAGGGCGTTGGCCGCATGCCGCGCCCGGTCGAGAGAAACAGGGGATCGCCAAAGAAATCCCGCAGCTTGCGCAGACCGGTGCTGGCCATCGGCTGGCTCATTCCGAGCTCACGGGAGAGCGCCGACAGGTTCTGGGTGCGGAAGAGCCCGTCGAGCAGCAGAAGAAGGTTCAGGTCGAGCCGTCTGATATCCATCACATTGATAGCTTGTATTGAATAATACCGGATTTTCAATGACGGCTTTATGCGCGATGGTCTCCGCAACGCCCCCGCAGGGGCGACTTTGGGAGTGAAATCAAAGCCGTAGGTCGCCGGCCGTACAGGCTGGTCCGGTCCCCTTCCTCAGTCAGACTCTCACCTTTCCCACATCCGCTCACCACGTCGGTGCGTCGGACCACGACCGCGCGTGGCGCGAGGAATCGTCCGTAGATGCAGCCTGAACTTGCTGGAAGCTCTCAATACATCCTGACCCTGTCGTGCCGCGATGTGCCGGGGATTGTCGCCGACGTTTCGCGCTGTCTGTTCGAGAACGGCGGCAACATCATCGAGGCGGCGCAGGTCGACGAGATCATGAGCGAACGCTTCTTCATGAGGGTCGGTGTCACACTGTCGGAAGGGGGCGCGCAGAAGGCGCGAGCAGGCCTTGAGGTCATTGCCCGGAGGTTCGGCATGGAGTGGAAGCTCCGATCCCAGGCCGAACGCAAGCGCGTGCTCCTGTTCGTCTCCAAATTCGATCACTGCCTGGGCGATCTCCTCTATCGCCACAGGCTCGGCGAACTTCAGATGGACGTCGTCGGAATCGTTTCCAACCATCCGCGTTCGGCCCTTGCCGTCAGTCTCGTCGGCGACATCCCTTTCCATCACCTTCCGGTTACGAAGGAAACCAAGATGGAGCAGGAAGCGCAGATCAAGGCGCTTGTCGCGATGACGAATGCCGATCTCGTCGTTCTCGCGCGTTACATGCAGATCCTCTCGGATGATCTCTCGCGCCATCTCCATGGCCGTTGCATCAACATCCACCATAGCTTCCTGCCGGGGTTCAAGGGCGCAAAACCCTATCACCAGGCGCACGCGCGCGGCGTGAAGCTGATCGGAGCGACCGCGCATTTCGCGACGAGCGATCTGGACGAGGGGCCGATCATCGAACAGGACGTCGAACGGGTCAGCCACCGCGATACGCCGGACGATCTGGTCCGGAAGGGGCGCGACATCGAACGGCGTGTCCTTTCGCGCGCGGTCCATCTCTTCCTCGAGGACCGCGTCATCATCAACGGCGATCGAACGATCGTCTTCTCTAATTGAGAAACGGAGCACGACGATGTTGACCCCCAAGGGCATGCGCAAGACACCCGAAGGCTATTTCACCTCGCGTTGGGGCCTTCCCGAATACACGGACTGGATCGACGAGAGCATGTCGTGGAAGGAGACCTGCGCGATCGGCGACTGGTCGTTCCTCTGGGAGCGGCGCTTCAAGGGATCCGACGCCCTGAAGCTTTTCTCGGATACTTCCGTCAACAGCTTCCAGAAGTTCGACATCCGTCAGTCCAAGCACGTCGTTCATACGACAAAGCAGGGAAAAGTCATCGCCGAGGGCATCCTGACGCGGTTGTCCGAAGACGAGTTCATGTTGTTCGGTCGCGGCACATTCTGGGTCGACTACATCCGCCGGCACGGCGACTACAGGGTGACGTCCGCGGCCGATGACTGGTTCAATTTTCAAGTCCAGGGGCCGACGTCGCTCGCGCTTCTTGAAAAAGTCGCGAAGCAGTCGCTGCGAGACGTCAAGTTCATGCATTCGGGCGAGATCGAGATTGCCGGTTGCAAGATGCTCGCGCTGCGACAGGGCATGTCTGGCGAGATCGGCTTCGAGCTTCAGGGGCCTATGGGGCAGGCGGCGGCCGTCTACGACGCCATCGTCGCTGCCGGCCAGGAGTTCGGCCTGCGCCGGATAGGCGGCCGCGCGATCTTCATCAACCATCTCGAGGCCTGCTTCCCGACGATCGTCACCGACTACATGCCCGCGATCTTCGACGAGGACATGAAGGAGTATCAGGATGAGTTCCGCGCAGCGATGCCGGGGTTCGCGTCGACCTTCAACATCGCAGGCAGCTTCCAGTCGGACGACGTCCGTGACTGGTACCGGAGCCCGGTCGAGCTGGGCTGGGCCAAGAACATCAAGTTCGATCATGAGTTCATCGGACGCGCGGCGCTCGAGGACGAAGTTGCCCATCCAAAGCGCGTGATCCGCACGCTCGTCTGGAACGGAGACGACGTGGCCGACGTTCACGCCTCCCTCTTTCAGAAGGAGCATGACCCGTACCAGTACATGGAGATGCCTCGCGACCAGCGCGGCTTCATGTACGCCGACCGCGTGCTGAGTGGCGGAAAGGACGTCGGCGTGACGACGTCGCGGGGATATAGCTACTTCTTCCGCGAAATGTTGTCGCTCTGCACCATCGACGTCGATCATTCCGAGATTGGCAATGAGGTCGTCGTGGTCTGGGGCGAGCCCGGACGTCGGCAAAAGCAGATCCGCGCGAAGGTGGCGCCGGCGCCCTACAAGAAGGACAACCGTCGCGCTGATCTCTCCAAGGTCTGACTTGCCCATGTCCGCGCGCATCATCGATGGAAGGGCGCTCGCTGCCGAGGTTCGGAATGAAGTGGCCAAAGGCGTCGCCGCCCTGGTTGCCGGCGGCGCGGCGGTCCCGGAGTTGGCCGTCGTGCTGATCGGCGACGACCCCGCCAGCCACGTCTATGTCTCGAACAAGGTGCGGCAGACCGAAGCTGTTGGCATGCGATCACGCCGGTTCGTGCTCGCTGCGGACACGCCGGAGCGGTTGTTGCTCGACTTGATCGAGCAGTTGAACCGCGATCCCGCGGTGAGCGGGATATTGGTTCAGTTTCCGTTGCCCCCTCAGATCGATGCCGCGCGCGTCGTGACGGCTATCCGGCCCGACAAGGATGTCGATGGATTCAATCCGTTGAACGTGGGGCGGACGGCCGCCGGAATGGAAGGCGCCTTGGTTCCGTGCACGCCTCTAGGCATCCTGCGTTTGATCAAATCGGTGCACGACAACATCGCCGGCCTCGGAGCACTGGTCGTGGGAGCATCGAACGTCGTGGGCCGGCCGATGGCGCGGCTGCTGTTGCAAGAGATGTGCACGGTCTCCATCGCGCACGTTCGGACCACCGATCTGGAACGGCGCTGCAGGGAAGCCGACATCCTCGTTGTCGCAACCGGCGTTCCAGGCCTGATCCGCGGTCATTTCATCAAGCCGGGCGCAACGGTCATCGACGTCGGCATCACTCGTATCAAGTCCGGTTCAGGAGCCCAGAGGCTTGTCGGCGATGTCGCTTTCGACGAGGCGATTGAGGTCGCCGGCGCGATCACGCCTGTCCCGGGCGGCGTCGGGCCGATGACCATCGCGTGTCTGCTCGCCAACACGTTGGGCGCGGCCCGAATGGAAGCCGCCCGGTCGAAGGCGAAAGAGGCGGACGTGACGTCGGCTGCCTGACTGGAGCCCCGGACCAACGTGCCTGGCGAGAATTGGGCGGCCGAGTTGCGGTCGCCCAAGCAGAGATATTCGAAAGCGTTTACAAAAGGGGGAGAACGAACGTGACGACACAGGTCCTGGACGCACCGCAGCAGCGGGTTATCGACATCGGTTCACTCGCAGAGGAGGGGACGTGGAACGCCTCGCGAAAGCAGGTGCTCCTGCTCTGCGCTCTCGCCATCGTCCTCGACGGTCTGGACAATCAAATTCTCGGCTTCGCCATACCATCGATGATCAAGGAGTGGAGCGTCACGCGCAGCGATTTCGCTCCGGCCCTCGCGTTGGGCTTCGTGGGCATGACGATCGGCACGCCGATCGGGGGCGTCGTCGGCGACTGGCTCGGACGCAAGGTTGCCCTCATCGCATCCGTCTTCCTGTTTGGTGCGGCGACCTTTGCGATTGCGGTCGCTCATGGTGTCGGCGAGGTCGGCTTGTATCGTTTCCTGGCGGGCCTTGGCCTTGGCGGTGCCCTTCCGGCGGCGACCGCGTTGATCGCAGAATTCACGCCTAGGCGGAATCGCAGTCTTTCCGTGATGCTGGGCATTGTCTGCATCCCCATCGGAGGCATGATTGGTGGCCTGATCGCCGCTCAGCTGCAGCCCGAATATGGTTGGCGCATGCTCTTCGTGGTCAGCGGCGTGTTGCCGGTGATCGTCGCAGCGGTCCTGATGTTCGCACTGCCGGAATCGCCGCAATATCTATTGGGGCGTGGCGCTGACATGGAAAAGGTGGCGAAATCCGTTCGGATCCTGGACCAGGCCGCTGCCGCTTCCAAAGCCTTCATCGACCGGCGCGACGTCGGTGTCGAACGTGCTTCGCTCACCGCATTGTTCACTGCCGGATTTCGTCGTACGACGACGGCGCTCTGGATCGCGTTCTTCTTCTGTTTGTTGCCGGTCTACGTCCTCTACGCGTGGGCTCCCACTCTTTTGACCGGCAAGGGTTTTGACGTGCAGACGGCGAGCTTCGGTCTGGCACTGTTCAACTTCGGGGGCGTCGGTGGCTGCATCGTCACCGGTTGGGCGATCGGCAGGTATGGAACGCGCGTCGCGATCCTGACTGTTGCCGGCGCGGCAACTATCGGCGCAGTGATCCTGGCATCGATACCGCTCTCGACCGAAACCCAGCCGCTGCTCATGGCTCTCTTGTGCATCGAAGGCTTCTGTCTGCTCGGCGCGCAGGGCTCTCTCTATGCGCTGGCGGCCCACATCTATCCAACCAACGTCCGGTCGACCGGTGTCGGTGCGGCCGCCGGCTTCGGCCGAGCGGGGGCCATTGTCAGCGCGTATATCGGCACATTCGCACTCAACTACGGTGCGACCATGTTCTTCGCCGTCATCGCCTTCTGCGTCGCGATTACGTTCATCGCGGTGGCGGTCATCGATATGCATCAGGCCGCGATGAAAGCCGAAACGGCGAGTTCCGGCATCTGAGGAGATGCATCCGCTACTGTGCATGGGGTTGTTTTCGCGCTTTTGTTTTGCGAACGCCTGAACAGCCCCGCTCAGCGCCGGCCGCGCGGCGCCTCGGCCTTGGCCGGCGGCTCGGTCTGCGGGCCGCAGCTCGCGGCCGCAAGCGTCGCCTGCGCCTGCGGCATCAGGCCGGGCTCGGGGGCGAGCGCCTTCATCACGATCAGGCCGGTGGTGCTGGGGGAATCGATGATCAGGCGGTCGGCGGCGGTGACCTCTTCGTCCTCGGGCAGCTCGTTGTGCTGCGCTTCCGTCATCAGGTCGAGCTCGATCACCTTGCGGCCCGCCGAGCGGTCGTTGATGGCGTAATAGGCGATCTCGTTGCGGGTGTAGAACGACACCGAGGTGTAGGCCTGGCTCACCGGCACCGTCAGCTTGATCGGCCCGCTTGTGAGGTCATACCGGCAGATCGCCAGCGCAAAGGCCGGGTCCATAAACGGCATCGGTGACGTCTGCGGATCGGCGAGGGGAAGCTGGCTGACGCCATTGAGCTTCGTCATCGGCGTCAGTCGCGAATAGGCATCCTGCGTCGCGATCCGCGGCAGCGCCAGCACGCTGACGAGGTGGACCACGAGGCCCAGCACCACGCCGGCAACGACGGTGAACAAGAGGCGGATCATGAGCAGCCCGCCGTCGTGATGGTGGGCATCGGCGCATCGCGCTGGGTGCGCGTGGCAACGCCGACGGGGGTGTCGTAGAGCCGCAGCATCAGGGCGTAGCGCTCGATGCCGCCGGTCGGCAGCCAGTTGCCGGCGCGCGAGCGCGAGGCGATGCGGATCTCGAACGAACCGTCCGACTGCCGCACGATCTCCTGGCTGGTGAAGCCGTAGCGGGCAAGCGAATTGGCGACGAGATGGCCCTTGCGGTCGTACAGCGTCAGCGTCCAGAATCGCGCCGGCGGCGTCACGCCGGAGACGATCACGTCGCAGCGGCCGTCGAGCGCCTTCTTCTTGTCGTCGGTGGTGGCGGTGAAGGCGACGCCGTCGCCGGTGCCGATCGGCAGCTCGCCGTTGCGCACGATGGTGGCGCGCGAATAGGGATCGACGTCGGCGGTGCCGGTGCGCGGGCGCGCGGTCCAGGCGCCGATGGTCAGCGCGCCGATCTCGGTGCCGCGCGTCGTCGTCATCCAGGTCGCGCCCAAGCCGACCACCGTCGCGAGCAGAAGGGCCGTCAATGTGATCAGGATCAGCCGCACTTGTTTCGATCAGTTCTTGCGCGGGGCGGAGGCGTTGGCATTCTCTTCCGCATAGTTCTGCGGGAAGGCGAGCGCGCTCGTCGCCGAGGGCGGCCTCGCCGCCTTGGTGTCGGCATCGGCCGATTTCTTCGCCGTCTTGGCAGCGTCATCCAGCAGCTTCTCGACGCGCACCAGGATGTCGGCGCCGCGCTTGGTCAGCACCGGCGGCGGACCCGGCTTGGTCTCCAGCACCTTCGGCGCCGCGTTGGCCTGCGCGTTGCTCACATGCTGCGGCGGCAGCTTCTGGCCCATGCCGATGCCGGGGATCTCCCGGACCTCGACGCCCTGATGCGCCGCGAGCATGATGTCGTGCCAGGTCTGCGCCGGCAGCGAGCCGCCGGTCATGCGGTTGGTCGGCGAGTAGTCGTCGTTGCCGTACCAGACCGCGCAGGTGAAATTGCCGGTGTAGCCGACGAACCAGGCGTCGCGATACGCGTTGGTCGTGCCGGTCTTGCCCGCGGTCGGAATGCCGTCGAGCGCGGCACGGCGCGCGGTGCCTTCGCTGACCACGTGGCTCATCATGCCCGCCATGTCGGCGGCCACGGAGGCGGGGATCGCCTGCCGCGGCTTCGGCCCGTCGCGGTCCCAGCGCCAGACGAGGTCGCCGGCGCCGGTGCGCACTTCGAGCACCGAATGCGGCGTCACCGCCTTGCCGCGGTTGGGGAAGGTCGCGTAGGCGACCGCGTGCTCGAGCACGGTGACTTCGTCCGAGCCGATCGGCAGCGACGGCGTGTCGGGCAGCGGCGCCTTGAGGCCGAAGCGGCGCGCGACTTCGACGATCTTGGCGCGGCCGATCTTGGCCGGGTTCGGCGCCTTCGGCTGCTCCTTCTGGCCGATCGCGATCGACAGCTTCACCGGCACGACGTTGATCGAGCGCGTGATCGCCTGCGTCAGCGTCACCGAGCCGGAATAGGAATGGCCATAGTTCTGCGGGCACCAATTGCCGATGCAGACCGGGCCGTCGACCACGATCGAGTTCGGCGTAAAACCGTTCAGCAGCGCGGTGGTGTAGACGTAGGGCTTGAACGAGGAGCCCGGCTGGCGGTAGGCGTCGGTGGCGCGGTTGAACTGGCTGGCGCCATAGTCGCGGCCGCCGACCATGGCGCGGATGCCGCCGTCGAGATCGGACACCACGGTCGCCGCTTGCGTTGCGTGATAATCGCGGCCGAACTGGCGTAGCTGGTTCTCGACCGCGTCTTCGGCGGCCTTCTGCACGTTGGTGTCGATGGCGAGGCGCACCACGAAGACGCGCTCGGTGTAGGACTTCGGGAAAGTGTCGACCAGCTTGCGCATCTCGTCGAAGGCGTAGTCGAGATAGTAGTTCGGCGAAGCCTCGTCGCGGCGATCGACCGCGAAGGCCGGATTGCGACGGGCGCCGAACACCTGGCCCTCGGTCATGAAGCCGGCATCGACGAGGTTGTCGAGCACGACGTTGGCGCGGGCGCGGGCGGCGGGCAGGTTGATGTGCGGGGCGTATTTGGTCGGGGCCTTGAACAGGCCGGCGAGCATCGCAGCTTCCGCCAGCGTCACGTCGCGCGCGGACTTGTTGAAGTAGAAATGTGCCGCGCCGTCGACGCCGAAGGTGCCACCGCCCATATAGGCGCGGTCCAGATAGAGCTTGAGGATCTCGTTCTTGGTCAGGCGCCATTCCAGCCAGACCGCGAGGAAGGCCTCGTTGACCTTGCGCTCGATGGTGCGCTCGTTGCTGAGGAACAGGTTCTTGGCGAGCTGCTGGGTGATCGAGGAGCCGCCCTGGCGGACGCCGCCGGCCTGCGCGTTGGTCACGAGCGCGCGCGCGGTGCCGGCGATGTCGATGCCGAAATGCTCGTAGAAGCGACGGTCCTCGGTCGCCAGCGTCGCCTTGATCAGCACGTCCGGGAAATCTTCCAGCGGGATCGAGTCGTTGTGCTTGATGCCGCGGCTGCCGATCGGGTTGCCGTAGCGGTCGAGGAAGCTCACGGCGAGATCGGACTTCTTCAGCCAGTCCTCGTCCGCGGTCTCGCGGAAGGCGGGGATGGCGAGGGTGAGCATCACGACCAGGCCGCCGAGGCCGAGGGTGGCGGCCTCCGACAGCGGCTCGATGAACACCCAGCGCTTCCAGCGCCCGACATAGAAGCGGTCCATGAAGGTCGAGTAGCGCTCGTAGAGCTCGCGGATGCCCTTGGCCGAGGAGAACAGCGAGGAGTCGATGCGCGCATCGAGGTCCAGGAAGAAATTCCGGACCTTCTGCTTCCAATGCGGTGGTATGATCTGGCGCACCTAGAACCCTTGAGGCTTGGTTCGAAAGCGTTCAAGCACCCGGCCGGGGGCGGCATCGAGACGTCTTGAGGGAATGTTGCGGCAAACCCAAGGCGCCCGGCCAGCATCCGAGGGGCTTGCTGTTCCTTCTAGCCGAGCGGGGCCCATAAACCAATGGTCACGCTCGCGATTTTGAACAACAGGCCTAATTGACCCCGGATCATTACGGGCCTCAAAGGTGGGTTGCTTGCACCACCCCGGCCGCACGCCCTAGATGGCTCGAGCCGTAGCTCTTTCGAACTTTTGTTGAGGCGCATGACCGCAGTTCCCAAACGACCTTCAGGCCAGGAAGGATTCTTCTGGAAAACCAAGACGTTGGAAGAGATGTCGGCGGGCGAATGGGAAAGCCTGTGCGACGGCTGCGGGCGCTGCTGCCTGAACAAGCTCGAGGACGAGGACACCGGGCAGATCTATTTCACCCATATCGGCTGCAAGCTGCTCGATGGGATGAGCTGCGCCTGCAAGGACTATCCGAATCGCTCCGACAAGGTTCCGGACTGCGTCCGCCTGACGCCAGCCAATGTCCGCACCCTGAACTGGCTGGCGC
>NZ_AJQF01000148.1:0-9933 GCF_000261705.1 Bradyrhizobium genomosp. III
GGGCGCGATCTCTATTGGTGGCATCCGCTGGTCTCCGGTGATCCCAACACCGTGCATGACGCCGGCGTCTCCGTGCGCGGACGGGTGGAAGGCAGCGAGGACGAGATCCCGGACGAGGAGCTCGAGGACCACATCGTGCAATGGCCGGCGCTGCTGCCGAAACGAGCCCGCCTGAAGCGACGTTCGAAGGACTGAACCGCCGTCAGGTCTTGCGCGGCGATCACGTCTTCGGGATGGCCCGGGGGCGGGATGCACCCATGCGCCGCGGTGCCTGCCCGGGACAAACTTTGCTGTCTACATTGGGCTGCATAGAACGAATCCTTTGCGGCGTTGTGCCGCCACACGGCATCCGAGCGAGATGAACAAGTTCGACCGGCAGAGCAGTTCTGCCGACATCCAGACTTTGCCTGACGATATCGCCGAGGAGCTGTCCCGGCTTCCGAGCGAAGTCATCAGCGTCGATGACGCGCCGTCGATCGCGCCGCCGGTGCCGCTGTCACAGGACGAGGTCCGCACCATCGTCATCAGCCTGATGCTGACGATGTTCCTGGCAGCGCTCGACCAGACCATCGTGGCGACCGCGCTGCCGACCATCGGGCGCCAGTTCCAGGACGTCTCCAATCTCTCCTGGGTCATCACCGCCTATCTGCTCGCCTCGACCGCGGTCGCGCCGGTGTTCGGCACGCTCAGCGACATCTACGGCCGCCGCGTCATGATCATCATCTCGCTCAGCCTGTTCGTGGCGGGCTCGGTGCTGTGCGCGATCGCGCCGAACATGCCGATGCTGATTTTGGCGCGCGGCCTTCAGGGGCTCGGCGGCGGCGGCATCATGCCTGTCGTGCAGACCGTGATCTCCGACGTCGTCTCCCCGCGCGAGCGCGGCCAGTACCAGGCCTATTTCTCCAGCGTCTGGATGGTCGGCGGCATTTTGGGCCCGGTCATCGGCGGCGTGTTCGCCGAGCATCTGCACTGGTCGATGATCTTCTGGATCAACCTGCCGCTCGCGGCCGCCGCCATCGTGATGCTGCTGCCGAAGATGAAGAAGATCCCGGTGTTCCACCGCAAGCGCAAGGTCGACTGGCTCGGCGGCGTGCTGCTGATGGCCTCCGCCGTCGTCTTCATGCTGGTGCTGACCTGGGGCGGCACGCGCTATCCCTGGCTGTCGCCGACCGTGCTGGCGATGGTGGGCGGCGCGGTCGCGCTCGCGGTCAGCTTCGTGTGGCACGCCCGGCGGGCCGACGAGCCGTTCCTGCCGTTGAAGCTGCTGACCGGATCGGTGGCGCCGTTCGCGCTGACCGCCGGCGGCTGCGGGCTCGGTGCGATCACCGGCCTCACCGTGCAGCTGCCGCTTTATTACGAGTCGGTCTACCACCTCACCGCAAGCGAGGCCGGCCTTGCGCTGATCCCGCTCGCGGCGGTCTCGACCGTCGGCGCGGCCGTCGCCGGTCGCACCATGGCCCGTGCAAAACACTACAAGCGCGTCGCCATCATCGGCACGTCCTGGGCCGCGCTGTGCGGCCTCGGCCTCACGCTCACCACTCTGCCGCTGTGGGGCTTGCTCACGCTGATGGCGGCGTTCGCGCTCGGGCTCGGCACCACCTTCCCGGTGTGCGTGGTCTCGCTGCAGAACTCGGTGGCGCGCCCGCAGGTCGGCACCATCACCGGCGCGATGAACTTCTTCCGCTCGCTGATGTCCTCGTTCACGGTCGCCGCGTTCGCCGCGATCCTGCTGGTCGCGCTCGGCATCGACGTTCCGCTCGCCGGCGAGCACCACGCCGCGGGCGCCGTCGCCATTCCCGCTGAGGACATGCGCCACGCGTTCCGCTACGTGTTCGGCGCCGCCACCGCGCTGATGACCATTGCCGCGCTGTGCCTGATCGCGATGGAGGAGCGGCCGCTGGCCGGTCCCGCCACGGCGCAGCCGGTGGAGATGGCGGAGTAGGCGCCTAGCCGCCGCGGTCGGGATCGTCGTCGGCATTGCCTGCGCCCGTCTTCCGGGCTTTCGCCGCGAGCTGCTCTTTGAGTTGCGCCAGCGCGCCAGCGGACCAGTCATGGACATCGGTCACCGCGATCCAGGCATCGACATAATGCTCGGGCGCATAGACATGGCCAAAGCCCATCGGCGTGTTGGTCGCAACCGCCATGTCGAGGGCGAGCTGGAGCATCGTCACGATCGGATACCATCGCAGCTCCGGTGACACGTCCGGCCCGCGCGGCGCGCTCATCCAGGCCGGGGCCTGGTAGGCATCGCGATAGGCGAAGAAGGTGATCGCGTCGCTGGCATATTGCAGGTAGACGACGCGCATCGGACCCCACGGCGCGTCTGCCGGAACCGTCGATCCGTTCTGGTTCATGAAGCGCACGAAGCGGTTGTCGCGGAATTGCGGCAGCCACGCCGGCGATCCCGGATTGCGGTTCGCCGTGATCGAGCGCCACAGGCGGCTCTCGAACGGCGCCCCGCTCCATAGCGCGCCGGCGATGGGATCGCCGATCATCTCGAACAGTTCCGCGGATTTCTCCGAATTCATGGCGCCGAGGCTGAGCCCGTGCAGATACAGTTTCGGCCGCTTGTCCCTCGGCAGCGTCGTCCAATAGCCGTAGATCTCCGCGAACAGCGCGCGCGCCGCCTCCGCGCCGTATTCGGGCTGAAACAACAGCGACATCGGGCTGTTGAGATAGGAGTACTGCATCGCAACGCTGGCGACGTCGCCATGGTGGAGATATTCGACCGTGTCCATCGCAGCAGGGTCGATCCAGCCGGTGCCGGTCGGCGTGACGACGATCAGGATCTTGCGATCAAAACCGCGCTGGCGCTTGAGCTCCTCGAGCGCAAGCCTGGCGCGCGCCTGCGCGGTGGCGCCGCCGGCGAGGCCGACATAGACCCGGACCGGGTCCTGCGCCGGCCTTCCGCTGACGGCACTGATCTCGGTTGCGTTCGGACCCGAGGCAATGAACCGGCGTCCCGTGCGTCCGAGCTCGTTCCACTTCACCAGCGACGCCGGGCTTCCCGTCCGATCGGCGGCGGTCGGTTGCGGCCGCTCGGGCTCGTGCAAGGCGTCGAGCTCGCGGAAGGACGAATCGAGTGCGCGAAACGCCGTGTTGATCAGGACATTGCTGGCGATCGACCAGAGTAGCAGGCCTGCGGCGAGTACGCCGATGACGTTGGCGAGTTTCCGCGGAATGACGCGCCTCGTATGCGTGGCGAGGAAGCGGGCGAGGAGTGCGAACAGCCGTCCCAGCACCAGCAGCACGACGAAACTGACCAGGGCGATGACGCAGACCTTGAGCGGATGCGCGGTCTCGACCGGCGCCATCTTCATCACGGCGCGGATCGAGTTCTGCCATTCGGCTGCGCGCCACAGGAAGACGATGACGACGAGCAGGCAACCAACTGCCGCCAGCGCATTCGCAATCGATCTGGCGCGCGCCGAAGGCTCGGGCAGCTCGAGATAGTGCCACAGCCGCCGCCACAGCACGCCGGCGAAATAGCCGATCGCAAAGCAGCCGCCGGCGAGGACACCTTGCGTGAGATAGCTCCTGGGGATCAGCGTCGGCGTCAGTGCAGCCGCGAAGAACAGCGCACCGAGCATGAGGCCGACGCCGGATAGCGAGAGGAGTTGTCGCCGAATGAACCGCGCCAGATTCATCAAAACGCCTCCCGGGCGAAGTTGTCCTCAGGGCTTGTCCGAAAAGCTGCTCTTGCGCGGCAGCACAATCGTGAATTCGGTGAACTCGCCGGGCGTGGTCGCGACGTCGATCGTGCCGCCATGCTGCTTCACCACGATATCGTGGCTCATCGACAATCCGAGGCCGGTGCCTTCACCGGCCGGCTTGGTGGTGAAGAATGGATTGAACATCTTCTCCTTCACCTCGTCCGGGATGCCCGTGCCGTTGTCGCGGATGCGGATCTCGACGTGATCGCCGCGGTCGCGGGTCGCGGCGGTCACGACCGGCTCGTAACCCGTCGCCGCGGTCTCCGCCTTGCGCCTGGCGACCGCATGGAATCCGTTTCCGATCAGGTTCAGCAGCACCCGGGTGATCTCCTGCGGGAACACATCGGCCGAGCCTGCCGCCGGATCGAGCTCGCGCTTCAGCGTCACGTCGAACTGCGGCTTCTCGGCCCGTGCGCCGTGATAGGCGAGGTTGAGGCTCTCCTCGACCACGGCGTTGACGTCGCTCAACCGATGCTCGCCGCCGCCCTCGCGCGAATGCAGTAGCATGTTCTTGACGATGGAATCGGCGCGCCGTCCATGCTGGACGATTTTCCCGAGATTGTCCTTGAGAAGCCCTGTGAGCTCGTCGACTTCGCTGCGGACATCACCGGCGAGCGTCACGGGCGCGAGCACCTCGTTCAGTTCGTCGGTCAGCTCGGCGGACAGCGAGGCAAAATTGTTGACGAAGTTGAGCGGGTTCTTGATCTCATGCGCGATGCCGGCGGTGAGCTGGCCGAGGGAGGCGAGCTTCTCGGTCTGGACCAGCCGATCCTGCGCCGCGCGCAAATCGTCGAGCGACTTCGCAAGCTCCCGCGTGCGGTCCTGCACTTCGTCGAAGAGGCGCACATTCTCGATCGCGATGACGGCTTGGTCGGCGAAACTGGTAACGAGTTCGATTTGCTTTTCGCTGAACGGCCGGATCGCGCGACGTGCGAGAACGATAGCGCCAACAGTGCTGCCTTCGCGCAGCAGGGGCACGCCCAGGAAGCTGCGCGGATTTCCGCTCAATTCCTGGCCTTCAAAGGAGTAATCGGGGTCCTCGAGCACATCGGTGACATGAACAACCTTGTCGCCGAGCAGAGTCCTGCCCGTGATGGTACGCCTGTCCGGCCGGACCGGAAGATCTCTTACATATTCGACGAATTTGGCTGGAAAGCCGTAGGAGCCCGCCCGGAAATAGGTGCTGCCGGATTTGCGGGTAATCGCCGCCATATCGGCCTCGCATAGTCGCGCCGCCGATTCGACCAGCGTATCGAGCACGGCCTGCAAGTCGAACGCCGAGCGGCTGATAACCTTGAGCACGTCGGCAGTCGCCGTCTGTTGTTGCAGCGACTCGGTCAAATTCTCGGTGCGCTGACGCAATTCACCGAGCAGCCGCGCGTTCTCGATGGCGATCACGGCTTGCGCCGCGAACTGCTTCAGCAAGGTGATCTGCTTCTCCGAGAAGGGTCGGTTCTCCTGCCTGAAGATCATGACGTTGCCGACCACGCGCTCGTCCTGGAGCAGCGGCACCGCGAGCAGGCAGCGGGCGCCGCCGAGATCGACCAGCGCCCGACGGTTCGGCTCGCCGCTGCGATAGACGTCGGACTCCAGCAGGTCGACGATTTCGACGAACGGTTCGCCCTTCAAAAGACGCGCCGGCGCAGTGGCCGGACCATAGTTGAGGGGCGCCTTGCGCCGGAATTCATCGTAGGCAGGCGGCAGGCCGTAAGTTGCGGCCGTGCGGAACTGCATGCCGTCGTAGGTGTTGAGTACGCCGAAACTGGCGCCGCAGAGCTGCATTGCCTTGCTGAGCATCGCCTCGAACACCGGCGCGAGATCCCCGGCCGATCGGCTGATGACGCTGAGCACCTCCGATGTTGCAGTCTGCTGCTCCAGTGACTCCGCAAGTTCGTGCGTCCGCGCCTGCACCTCGTTGAACAGGCGCGTGTTCTCGATGGCGATCACGGCCTGGTCGGCAAAGGTCTGGAGCAGGGCGATCGCCTTGTCCGGGAAAGGACCGGCCTCGGGCCGCGTCACGCCAATGGTGCCGATCGCAACGCCGTCGCGCAGCATCGGGATCACGAGGATGCTGCGATAGCCTCTGGTGCGCGCCAGCTCCTTCATGGCGTCCGTGAGGTCGCCTTCGTTCTGCATGTCGCTGCGGAATGCGAACTTTCCGCTCGTCGCCACCCGGCTGTGAATGCCGGATGCCGCCAGCGGCGCCGGGAATGAGCTGAGCAGATCCGCGTTGCCGGCCTCGTTGTCGGTGGTGAAGGCCGCCAGGTGCAGCAGGCCGTCGATGACGCGGGTGACGGCGGAGGAATGTCCGCCGATCAGCGCCTTGGCGCTGTCGGAGATCGCCTGGAACACCGGCGTGACGTCGGCAGGCGAAGCCGCGATCACCTTGAGGATGTCGGCGGTCGCGGTCTGACGCTCCAGCGCCTCCCGCGTCGCATTGAACAGGCTGACATTCTTGATCGCGATCACCGCCTGATCGGCGAAGGTCTGCAGCAGCCGCACATGATGCTCAGTGAAGGCGCCGGTCGCACGGCGCGTCGTGATGATGATGCCGATCGCTTCGCCCTCGCTCATCAGCGGCGCGAACAGCATGCTGCGATAGCCGCGGGCGCGGGCGATGTCGCGGGCGGCCGGCTCGAGCTCGGTGTCGGGCAGTTGCGCCGCCGCACCCTTGGCCACGAGCTGGTAGGGCGGGAACTGCGCGAACGGCACCGGGAACGAGGCCTGCAGCACACGATCGCCGGCCGGATCTGTCGGCGTGAAGGCGGCAAGGTGCGCAGCACCGTCGACATAGCGCAGCACGGCCGTGGAGAAGCCACCGATCAGCCGGTTGGCGTTGGCCGCAATGGCCTCGAACACCGGCTGCACGTCCGAGGGCGAGGCCGCCATCACCTTCAAAATGTCCGCCGTGGCGGTCTGGCGCTCCAGTGCCTCGCGCGTCGTGTTGAACAGCCGTGCATTCTCGATCGCGATCACGGCCTGGTCGGCAAGGGTCTGGAGCAGCTGCACGAGGTCGGGCGTGAACGCGCCAGGCTCGGCGCGGGTGACGCTGATCATGCCGACCGGGGTGCCCCGGTTCATCAGCGGCATGAACAGCACGCTGCGGAAGCCGCGCAGCCGCGCCAGATCGCGGTTCAGCTGCGGCACGTCGGCGGCTTCGCTGTCGGGAAACTGGATCGTCTCGCCGCCACGCACCAGCGCAAAGGTCGGAAACTCCGCGATCTTGCGCGGGAACGACGCCTTGAGCCCTTCGTCCGCTTCCGGACTGGTCGGCGTGAACGCCACGAGATGCAGCTCGTCGCCGATGAATTGAAGCACGGTGGCGGAGAAGCCGTCGAGCAAGCGCTTGGAACTCGACGCGATCGCCTCGAACACCGGCCGGGCATCGGAGGGCGAGGCCGCGATGGTGCGCAGGATCTCGGCGCTGGCGCTTTGGCGATCCCGCGCAGTCGCGAGCTCACTGCGCAGCTGCGCGGTCTCGGCTGCGGCCGACAGCAATCGGCGCTCGAGTTGTTCGATTTCGTTGGAAGGGGACGTCATTCCTGATCCGGCTCGATGCCGCGACATGCGCGGCACCTGCCCGGATTATCACATCTTCCGCGCCCTGAGCCAGCGGTTGCGGCGGAGGCCCGTCTCACGTCCCCGGCCGCGACACCTCCGTCTCCTTGCTGGTGATGAACTCCAGCAGCACCGGAACGCCTTCCTGCGTCTTCTGGATGCCGCGTTTGATCGCGGGGATGATGTCTTCGGGCTTGGTCACCCGCTCGCCATAGCCCCCGAAGGCCCGCGCCATCGCGGCATAGTCGCCGGAGATGTCGGTCGAGCGATATTTTTCGGTCGAGACCGGCATCACCTTCAGCTCGATCGCCATCGAGAAATTATTGAGCAGGATCGACATGATCGGGATGCGCTCGCGCACTGCGGTCTCGAAATCCATGCCGGTGAAGCCGATCGCCGCATCGCCCCAGACATTGATGCAGAGCTTGTCGGGCTTCGCGAGCTTGGCGCCCATGGCAAGGCCAAGGCCGTAGCCGAGTTGCGTCGTCTTGCCCCAGCCGAGATAGGTGAGGGGTTTCGTCGATTTCCAGAACGGGGAGAGCTGGTCGCGCGGACTGCCGGCATCGTGCGTGATGATGGTGTTGTCGATGTCGACGGTGTGTTGCAGGTCCCATAGCACGCGATAGGGGCTCAAGGGGGCGTCATTGCTGGTGAGCTTCGGCATCCATTTCGCCAGCCACTCCTCGTGCGAGGCCGCGATCTCGGCCGCGACCGCGGAGGCATCACGGTCCGCGGTGACGGACTTGCCGACCTCCTCCAGCAGCGCGTCGAGCACGAGCCCGGCGTCGCCGACGAGGCCGATTTTCGCTTCCACATCCTTGTTGAGATGATTGGGATCGAGCGTGGAATGGATGATGGTCTTGCCCTTCGGCATCGCGATGCCGAAGTTCGTTTCGGTGAACGAGCAGCCGATGCCGAGGATGACGTCGGCCTCGGCGAGGAATTTTGGCACCGCGCGCGGCACCGCGAGGCCGCCGGAGCCGAGCGAGAGCGGATGGGTTTCCGGGAACGAGGATTTGCCCCCTAAGCTGGTGGTGACGGGAATCGCCAGCCGCTCCGCGAGCCGCTTCAGTTGCGGCCAGGCCTGCGCGTAATGCACGCCCTGGCCGGCATAGAGCACAGGCCGCTTCGCATTGACGAGCAGGGAGGCGGCCTCCTTCACATGCACGGGGTCGGCGCCGTAGCGGGTGCGCAGCACCGGCGTGTAGTCGAGCGGCTCCGGCACCTCCTCGTTCCACATGTCGGAGGGGATTTCGACGATGACTGGGCCGCCGCGGCCGTTCTTCAGCTTGGTGAAGGCGCGGCGGAAGATGTTGGCGACCTCGGTCGCCAGAATGATCGGCTCGGACGATTTCGCAAAGGGCTTCATCGCCTCGCTGGAATTGAAGTTCGGCTCGATATGCGCCAGCCGGCGCTGATAGCCCATCGGCAACACCAGGACGGGAACGGACTCGCCAAAGCATTGCGCGACGCCGCCCATCGCATTCTCCGCGCCGGGTCCATGCTGCATGCAGAACGCGCCGATGCTGCGTCCCGACGTCACCCGCGAGATCGCATCCGCCATGTGGATGCCGACGCGCTCCTGCCGCACCATCACAGGGCGGATCTCGGCCTTGGCGGCGTGCTCGATCAGATGGTTGACGGGATAGCCGCAGAGGATCTCGATCCCCTCGCGCCGCATGATTTCCGCAATGGCGGTGCCGAGCTTCATGGCGTCTCTCCCTGGGCAGGCCGGTTGGTCCGGCGTTGGGGAGAGAGAGGATCAGGAAATTGCGGGAGGGTAAAGTGCGGGACGCGAAGGAGGCGGTAGGTCAGCTATGCAGCGCGCTGCCATAGCCCGGAGGGAGCGAAGTGCAATCGGGGATAGCTGCACCCGCTGCGCCGGCCCCGGATTTCGCTTTCGCTCCATCCGGCCGACGGGAAGCTCCGTCCTACTTGCAGTTTCGGCAGATCATCAGCTTACGCTTCAACGCCTCATCTTCCTGATCGATCAATTGCTGAGCCGTGTTGCCTTGCGTATCCGGATTGGGCGTGGAGCCTTTTGCCGCGCGCGACCTGATCGGCCGCGTCGTCCGATCCGGAGTGTCATTGTCGTCACTGGTGGCACGGAAGCCGTCATAGTCGGCGGCAGAATTCGGCGCTTGTGGAAGTCCGCCAGTCGGGGGTGTCGGTGATATCCTGTCCGACGCTGCCGGGGAATTTTTGGCATTCGCCCGTGGCGGCGATGCCTTGGGCGGAGCAAGCGAAACCGGCGGCGCGGTCTGTCCCCTCGCGCTGTCCTGAGACCAGACGCCGGCAAGCAAGAGGCTGAGTGCCAAGAGCGTCACGCTTCTCATCCGCATCTTCAACAGCTCCGGTCCATCGATTGACAGCATGGTTCGTCGAGCCACGCCGTGCTGAAGACTATCAGGACTCACATGGCGGTCAAAGTTCCGCAGCCGGATCCGGGGAAGATGCATCTGTGGGAGCGGCGCTCGAATTCGGCTCCGCGGCATCGGGGGCTACGATCGCTTGTGTTGCCTGTCGGGCAAAACACACCAGCGGTGGGTCTATGGCTACGTCTCAAAATATTCGCATTTACAGAAATTCTGCTTTGGCGTACAAGCCGACACATCCCGCCCGCCACGAGGGGCGTTTCGCGATCGTCACGAGACGCGGGCCG
>NZ_AJQF01000149.1:0-1841 GCF_000261705.1 Bradyrhizobium genomosp. III
CGGCCAGCGGCCGCAGCGCTTCGGCCGCCTCCGTTGCCGAATTGATCTTGGTGACGCCGTTGGCATGCAGGACCGACGCGGTGGTGAGGATGATGAAGAAGGCGATGCCGTTGGACAGCAGCATGCCCGACAAGGTGTCGATCTTGATGCGGTCGAGCTCGTGGGTGCCTCCGCGCTTGAGCTCGCGCAGCGGCTTGTCGCGCTCGCCCTGATTCATCTCCTCGACCTCCTGCGAGGCCTGCCAGAAGAACAGATAGGGGCTGATGGTGGTGCCGAGCACGGCCACGACCATCATCAGATAATCGGCGCTGACATCGGCCTTGGGCCACACCGCGGCGAGCAGCGCCGTGCTCCACGGGATCTTGACGGTGAAGGCGGTCGCGACATAGGCGAACAGCGCCAAGGTGAGGAATTTCAGCACCGGCGAATAGCGGCGATAGGGCAGGAACACCTGGAGCAGGGTCGAGCCCGCCGCGAAGATCAGCGCGTGCTCGTGGTTGAGGCCGCCGATGACGAGCGAGAGCGCCTCGGCCATCGCGGCGATGTCGGCGGCGATGTTGAACGTGTTGGCGGCAACGAGCATGGCGACCAGGCTCAGCACCGCCCAGCGCGGCGCGAGCTTCATGACGTTGGCGGCAAGTCCCTTGCCGGTGACCCGGCCGATCTGCGCGCTGACGAGCTGGATCGCGATCATGAACGGTGTGGTCAGAAATACCGTCCATAGCAGCCCGTAGCCGAATTGCGCGCCGGCTTGCGAATAGGTGGCGATGCCCGAGGGATCGTCGTCGGCAGCTCCGGTGATGAGGCCCGGCCCCAGCCTTTGCAGCAACGTCGGCGCGGATTTCGTCGGCGTGAGAGCGCGGTCGCTCATGAACGGGGTCCTCGTCGGGGCAGATGCTTTCACAGCAAATGCTAATCAGGGAACGAAAGTTCCTCGCCGCGCAGGCGTCCTATCTATTTCTGATAATGCTAAATCGACTTGACTGTCGGGCAAAACAGGTGTAGATTGCCATCATCGCAAAAATTCCCGCAGCCCAAATTCTCGCAAGCTCAAGTCAGCCCGCGAGGCTGTTGCCGCCGGCGGCGGGCCTTTGAACGTCGGGGATGAAGGAAGTCGGCCGCGCTACTTGACGCTGACGAACATGCCCCAGGCGGCGGCCAGTGCGGCGCCGGAAAAGACGATCAGCGGATTATCGCAGAATGCGCTGCCATAGCTGCACATGGTGACGCCGAACGAGCCGATCTCGTGATGGCTCGCGGAGTAGAACAATCCCGACAGTACCAGCAATGCAGCGGCGACGTAGTACATGGCAATCTCTCCGACGCTTTCCCGATTGCATTCGCGCAAGCACATGTCCCAGCATGGCGCGAAGAGATTTCATTTCGCCAAATCCGCTTTGCTGCATTTGAGTTAAAGTTTGATCTGTCGGGCAAAGCATCCGCAGGATGAGAGAATCGGGACGTGATAGCGCTGCGCTGACGGCGCATTCCCATCAAAAAGGCCCCGCGTCGCGGGGCCTTTGTCGTGGCGGGTGTGGGATGGCCTATCGCCGCGTGCCCACGCCGTAGAGCTCGCGCTCGCGGCCGATGTCCTCGGGAGACAATGGCGGGCTTGCGGCATCGAAGTCGCTCCAGCCGGCTTTCTGCCAGGCAGCGCTGCGATCCTGCAGGTTCACTGACTTCTCGTGGAGAAGCGCATCGAGGCGCGCGCGGTCCTGGTCGGGCACCCTCGCGGACACCAGCGTGCCGCCGCGGCGAATGCCCTCGGCATAACGCGAGGCATCTTCCTTGGAGACGCCGGCCTGCGTCAGGGCGCCGACGATGCCGCCGGTGGCCGCGCC
>NZ_AJQF01000150.1:0-15602 GCF_000261705.1 Bradyrhizobium genomosp. III
CCGCGACGACCGGTCCGAGGCCGGGGATCGCCAGCAGGCCGAGGCCTGCGAGCAGGCCCGCCGCGCCGCCGAGGCCGGCGCCGATGCCGGCTCCGGTCCCGGCGCCTTCAGCGCGATCGTCGACGCCGTCGCGATCGCGGTCGACCTTACCGGACCGCGAGCCGTACCAATTGTCCGAATTGTTGGCGACGATGCTGATATCGGAATGCGCCACGCCGGCGCCTTCGAGCCGGGTCACTGCGCGTTCGGCATCGGAGTAATTGTCGTAAAGACGTGAGATGGTGACGGTCATTGTGAGGTCTCCTGGTGATTGCTTGTTACTTGGTGGGGTTCACGTTGCCCTGGAAGTCCAGGCTGACGTCGGTTTTGGTGCCGGCCTTGTCGGCCTTGCCGCGCCAGACGCCCTCGTTGTCCTTTTGCAGGCCGGAGACGTTGGAATATCCCGCTTCTTCGATCTTCGATTTTGCCTGTCCCTCGGTGAAGCTGTTGCGGCCGGCGACCGGCTTGTTCGAGTTGTTCTGGTCCGAGCTGTTGACGGCGTTGTTGCCCGGCCCGCTCTGAGCAGGCTGTGACTGCGCGCCAGCGGGTACCGCTCCGAGCAGCAACATGGTCGTGGCAAGTAGAGTGAGACGTCGCATTTTTTTGTCCTCCAGCAGGTGAATGTGCCGGCGACAACAAGTGAGATTCGAATTGGTTGCTTACGTTTGAAGCTGCCGAGTGCCGCAGCCTGTCTCGCGCCAAAACGCGCGGGTGCATCGAACCAGTTTAGGAACGTCTGCCGGTTTGTCCCGTTTATGCGCGCCTTGCGGATGCCGTTGGCAGATTTATTCCAGCCGACGCATCAATTGATACGGCACGAAGGCGCGAGGGGCGGATGATGGCCGGAGCGCGCGCGTTGAGTTGGCGCGCTGGCGGCCCCGGCATTTTCGCTCCCCACGTCCAGCCCCGGAGGTGCCTGGGGTCGCTCCCGTGCTGCTCGGCTGGTTTTTCGATTTCGGAACTTCAACTGCGCCGGTCCATTGTCGCCGGAATCATTGAACAGGCGAGACAGCTCCCATCATGCAATCCCGCTACCCGCTGTTGAAGAAATGGACGGCGCAAGACCACGAGCGATTGAAGGCATTGGCCGCAGCAGGCCGGCGGCCGGACGAGATTGCGAGCGAGCTCGATCGAAGCGAAGCGGCGGTGAGGGTGCGTGCCTGGCAGCACGGCATCGCCTTGCGGCTTGTCATTCAGAGGCGCAAGCCGTTGAAAACGGCTGGTTCGAAGGCCCGCATGTGAGCGAGGCGATCTACCCGGATGCGTCGAAGCTCAGGATCCACTCACGACGCCGCCCTGCGCAAGATAGGAGATGACCGTGCCGTCCGCGGACGGCTGGAAGTTGTCGAGGGTTGCTTCCGAGACGGTCGAGCATCGCGTTGTCGCAGGCTCGTCGCGCGTGCCGAACAACGGCACGCGGAAGTCATTGGGAAAGCGGCCGCGTCACTTCGACGATGGTGCGTCGGCTTGCGTCCTGGCGGGCTCCCAAGGCGCGGGAAGGATGACGCGGATCGGACGCGCTTCAGTGGTGCCTTGACCAGCGGGCCGGGCTTGCTCCCTGGCAGGCTCGGCCGAAGCCACGGACAGCAGTGCGACCAGCATGCTTAGCGAGGTCGTCACAAGTCTCACATCCAGCATCGAAGCCTCCGTTTCCGCGTCAACGCAGCCTGCGGGACTTGGTTCAGACGAATTCGGGAACAAGTGGTAATTTTGTAGGTTTGAAGAAGACAGATCCGGATGACCGGACTGCTGGAGGAGGACACGATGAACATCAAGACCATCATTGCCGCTGCCCTGTTGACGTCATTTGCGGCTCCCGCGTTCGCGCAGTCGTTCTACGTGGTGCAGGACGTCAAGACCAAGAAGTGCACGATCACCGAAGCGAAGCCGACGAGCACGGAAACCACCGTCGTCAGCGGCGACACCGTGTACAAGACCAGGACTGAAGCCGAGGCCGGCATGAAGACCGTCAAGGTCTGCACGTCGAACTGAGGAGAAGGACAGATGCCTGTACTTCTGCTTTGGGCCGTCCCTGCCGTGATCGTGATCGGTGGCGGCGTTTATCTGATTGGCCACATGCACTGAACCTTGATGCCGAGGGTGCCTAGCGCGCCCACGGCCCCTCTTGCGAGTGAAGTTGCGCAAGCGTCAAGCAAAGCCCGCGTGGAGCGATCCGCGCGGGCTGATTGTATATGAACCGCTCTCCGAGAGCCCCCGACGAAACACGGCTGAAACATTGCTGAAACCAGATCGTCCTGAACTCCGCGCCCGCTCGTGCCGACCAACGGAGCGAAGAGGAGAGACAATCATGATCCAGATCGGTTCGAAGGAAGAAGTCGCGTTCCTGCTGGCGCTGTTCGGCACCCACACCCAGCCGGTGAAGCGGCCGAAGCCGAAATCGCAGCAAAGGTGAGAGGCTGAACCCATGCCAGGTTTGGCCGAATGCCAGAGCCTGCTCAGGCTCCTGATCGCCAGGGGCGATCCCAAGTCCATCCCGCTCGCCAAAGGCGCCATCGATCAGTATTTGAACACGGCGCCGCTCAGCGCCCGCGGCCGCGGCCTGCGCGTGCTCCAGCGCGACGCACTCGACCAGCACGATGTGGCGGTCGGCGTGCAGCGCTCGTTCGCCGAGACGGTGGATGCCTATATCGAGCACAAGCTTGCGGAAGAGTAGGGCGCTGCGCAAGCAGGCATGGTCCGTGTCTTGCCGGATCGATCCTTGCCAGCGTTCCTTGGACGGTGTTCCCGGAACCCGTTGATCCCCAGCGAATTTTCGTCTTATTGGAAACCTTTGCCGTTCTCGGGCCTAATACGGCAAAGGATGCAACAATGCCGCGTTACTACTTCGACCTTCGCGACGACAACGGAATTGCCCTCGACGAGGAGGGGCTGGAATTGGCAAGCCCGCGCGCCGTTCGGGCCGAGGCCGCCAAGTCGCTTGCCGATATGGCACGCGATGCCGTCCTCTCGGCGCCGCCCACGGGCGGCAGGCAGACGATGGCGATCGACGTTCGCGACGCCAGCGGCCCCGTCATGCAGCTGACATTCTGGTTCGAGATCGAGACTCCGGCATCGCGATCGCAATCAGGCGATCATTGACGCGTCAACGACCTCGGCAGCGACTCTTCGGGATCCAGCACGGCGATCTTCCGGCCAAGCTGCCATACCTCGACCTTGCCGTGGCGTGTGAACTGCCGCGCGAAGCTGAGGGCGGAGGAATCCGACGGCGCCTCGAACGCTTCGGCGGAGCGGAAGATTCCGTTCTCGCCGATCAGATAAGCGCGATATTGCTGCATCATGTCGGTGCCCTCAGGCCGGGGGAGCGCAGCCAGGCCTCGATCTGCATGGCCGTTTCGTCCTGCCGGGCCCGGCGCAGCAGCATTTCGCGGCGGCGCCCCGGCGAGAGCGCGCGCGCTTCCTCGCGACAGCGCGTGGCTTCGTCGGCGAGTCTTTCGGTGAGAGTCTTGGTCTGTTTGAAACGACGGCGCGTCAGCATGGCGCTTCTCCCTGTTCGAGGAGGCGGGAGCGCGACTTGGCGTTCTCATCACCGATAAATGCCAAGGGCCTCGCGATGATGAGTGACCCTACGCCGCCGTCGGCGCCGAGTCTGTATCATTTGGTACGCTCGCAAATTAAATTTTCGGGAGAAAATTTAGACGCTTGAGCCACTTACTCAATTTGAGTGCGACACGAAACCCAGGTTCACTTTCGGACCAAAGCCGCCCCTCGGGTCGTTGCAAGACACCACCAAGGCTTGTTTCAAGGCTTTGTCTCAAGAAGCGCCTCCGAAGGAGCCGGCTGATGCGTTGCGGCGTGGCGTCCGCGCGCGGCTCAGGCGCGAAGCGCAAGGTGCAGGAATTGGTTGAAGGCGCTCGCCTGGTAATCGGCGAACGCCTCGCCGTTGACGAAGCCTCGCTTGCGATACAGCGCCAGCGCCGGCTCGAACGCCGGGCCGCTTCCGGTCTCCAGGCTCAGCCGGGTCAGCCCGCGCGCCTCGGCCTCGCGCACGATGTGGTCCAGCAGCAGCGCCGCGACGCCGCGGCGCAGATGATGGGGGTGGGTCCGCATCGACTTCACCTCGGCGCCGCCGTCGCCCAGCTCTTTCAGCGCGCCGATCCCGACGACGTCGTCGCCCTCGCGCACCGACCACACGGTGACATCAGGCACCTGCAGCCCCGACAGGTCGAGCGCGAACACATGGCCCGGCGGCGAGTTCGCATGCATGCCGGCGAGATGCAGCGCGAGCAGGCGGCGGGTCGGTTCAGAGGTGAGATCGTCGGGGTGGATTGAGAACATGGGGGACCGTTTGGGAGCTATGTCGGCACTCGGATTGCGCCCGCACAATATGAAGCACAGAAGCGCTGGTTGACAACGTTCCCGTTTTGTTCTAAATTTCAAAATACTTCAACTGTTGGGCGAGCTAGGCAGAGGATCGCATCTCGTCCAAAAATTTCCGCGGGTCGTCGATGAGTAGCTCCCTTCTCGCTTTGGTCTTATTGAATAATCCGGTGACGCCGGACATGTCAGCGGTTGCAAAGGTCCTTCACGCCCGACATCCGGAGTTGGCAACGGAGACGATGGACGACGGGCGTGCTCAGCAGGCTCAAGCAGACTCGCCGCTCATTCGCTGCGGCAACGAGCTCGTCGCCGTCATGTCGATGCCGGCGCCCATCCCGGACGACGAGGGACTTTGGGCGCGCGCCGCCACGACATGGCCGGAGAGCAAGGCGGTGGCCCTCCGGCATCGAGGTCATGTGATCGTATCGATGCTCGGTAAGAGCGAACAGCCGCTGGTCGCCGCGCGCATCACGACCGCTGTCATCGGTGCGTTGATTGCGACGATGCCTGAGTGTTGCGGCGTGGTCTGGGCGGGCCGGGTCGCGCGGCCTGCCGATCTCTGGCGCGAAACGTCTCGCGATTCATTCGCACCATATCCTAATTACCCCTTTAGGCTATGGGTCGACATTCTTCCGTTCCGGACAGGCGCGAAGATCGCCGCGGTCACGATGGGACTGTCCGCCTTCGTCGGTCGTGAGATCGAGTTCGTGACCGGCAAGCCTTCGGCGTTGTTCGACAAGGTGGCTGGGCTTGCCGTGTATCTGATCGAGCATGGCAGCGTGGTGAAGGACGGCGACACGATCGGCGCAAGTGCGAGCGAACGGATCCAGGTGCGTCACAGGAATTCCGACGCGTTTGGCGGGCTGCCGGTGTTTTACTGTGTGGATGAGTTCAAGCACTGATGTAGATGAGCGACTTACCATCGGTACTTGCCGCCAGATTCGTTGCCCGAGACCGAAGGTTTGACACGTCGGGAAAAACACATGCAGAATGGCATCATCGGAAGAGTCCGATAGCTCGCGGGAAGCCGCGGGCTTTTTTGTTGAGCAGTCGATCGTGGTCTCCGCCGCGCGTCATTGCGGGCACGCTTTTCAATGGGTTCAAGTCATGAGTGACGATAAAGCAATTTCTGCTGCAAAGCGGCCCAGAGCGCGAAAACGCCGCTTCTACGAAATGGGTCCCGATTTTAACGGAGGGCGACCGGGCTTTTGGGTTGCGGACGAGAGCGTCCTTCCCCCCCACAGAGTATATCGTCTGCCCGCTTCTACACCGCCCGTGCCTTACATGTTTGATAAATCCGATGGCAGTCTGCCCTATGACCTGGAGGTCTGCTTTCGCTGGTGGCTCGTTTCGGACCGGACAAAGGCTGTCTTCGAGCGGGTTGATCCGGAGGCATTTGTGTTTGTGCGGTGCGACGTGCGAGTGCCGCAAGGTCGCTATCATGGACCGGACTATTGGCTCTGCGATGTTGTTCGCGTCCTCGACGCGCTGGACGAAACGGAGTCCTGCTTGCGCATCGGTGTCCGGGACGATGTTCGCTACATAGACCACGGTCAGAAATACTACGGGTTCATTCCCGGCTACAAACTGGTCTTCAGAGAGGCCGCGATCGGTAACGCGCACATCTTCCGCATGGCCTACGACGAGGCGACTGTCATATGCGATCAAGAGTTCAAGGACGCTTGCAAGTCGGCGGGGCTGAGGAGAATTCGGTTTCGCGATCCCTCAAAAAGCCGATATTGATTCGCGCCATCCTGAGAAATGAAGTCTGTTCGCTGGTGGGCGGCAGTGCATACTCGGAACAGGTGAGAAACGCCGGCCGCCTTGGCTTCAACGATGACCAGTTCAGACTTAGCGATTTCTGCTAGCGGACAAGGCTGGCGCCTGCGAGCGGATGGCGGCGGGGCGCGCCAGTACTTCTTCCCGATAAAATAGAACGAAATAAAGCCCACGCTTTGGGGCCGGTAATCAATTCGCGCTCCATGGGCGTCGACTGCGGGCGGTCTGATCGAGCGATCGCCTGCACGCCATAGTACTTCAGGAAAATTGCAACCTTGTTTGACGAACGCGCGGGCGTTCCCGCCGCGGCAGCGCTTGCGCGCCTAATCCACTCACCTTGCCAGCTCCCATACTCAATGAAACCCCTTTGTGAGGGTGCATGTCGATTTTTTTCGATCACCACATCATTCCAGAGCGCTTTAGAGACTACCCCGCGTTTCGCGGTATCGACAAGAAGACGTTCGATATCGACGCGCCCGCAAACCGAATCTATTTGCCAGCAAATCGGGAACTCGCTGCAAAGTTGGAGGTGTCGCCCCATCCGAGCAGACACGTGGGGCCGTATGGCGACCTCATTTGTAAGAGGCTCAAAGAGATCGCAACGATCGGGAGTCCGGCCGAGCGACTTGTGGAGATCAAGACTCTTATCGATGCTATGCGCGTTGGCTTCCTTAACGGCCATCTCTACACCAATGTGCCTATCGGTAAAACACAAGAGGAAGTCTACCAAGGGGTCGAGAAAGTTTTGACGGACCCCAAGGCTTACCGCGATCAATACCCGGATCAATTGAGGACCATCAGAGATGTCGAGCGAAGGGGAGCGGACGCCGGTCAGGACCACCTGATCAAATGGCTGCTCTACCTGGACGATCCGGAGCGGCAGAAACTGATAGATGAGGCAATTGCTCGCAATCCTGACGTCAACATCACCGCTGGCAATCGCGACCTGCGCGGAACGAATTGGTCCAAGTTCGAAGCGTTGGATCCCTCTTCGGACCCTTTTCGCGTACCCGGCTCAACATCGGCCAACCCGAGCGACTTTCCGCCGCTGCCGGGCTACAGCTCACCTCCGCGTGCCGGTCTGAACGAACAGGAAGGGTTTGCGCGAAGTGATCCCCGCTTCACACGTGCGCTGCCACCGTTTCCCACGCTAGATCCCAACGAACGGATCGGTCAATTGCCTCCGACAACGGTCGCTCCATCAGATCCGCTTGTGCTCCAGTCCGATCCGCACTCCGGAGTGACGTATCCGTACTACGAGAATCCGTTGGCTGGAGGCGCATCTCCGGAGCGTGATGTTCTTCCTTTGTTGGCCGGAGGGGCCGCCCTCGGCTTAGCGGCGCCTTCTATCCTCCCCTGGCTGTTCGGTATTGGAGGCATCTTGGCGGTCACGCGAACTGCCAACGCGCAGGAGAGTAGTTCCGGCGGCACGATGGGCGCGGCTACTCCTGGCGGAGGAGTGTTCTCGACAGGAGCGCCGCCGCTCAACATCATCGGCAATGGACTTAACGTCGACAGCGCGGCCAGTGGCCGCGGCTCTTCGGCTTCATCGACATTTGGGCGGCAGGTGGGCGGAGCTTCCTCGATCGATCCAGAGACTCGCGCTAGCACTTTTGCAGATCGCTTTGGCAGCTGGGCCGGCACGCCAGACGGCACTGCACCTGCCGAGCCGGCAAACGTGGACAGATTACCAGACGCTCCTGCAGGCGGATCGGTCGCGCCCGAAAACGTTCGGCGCCTCGCCCGCGTCAATGAGTCCAACGCGGGCAGCGTGTTCACGTCCGGCAGTGCGCCGGTCCCGCATCTGCTGCCTTCCACGCAATTCAACGAGCGGTTCGGCAACTGGACCGTGCCGACCACTGGCAGCGCGCAACCGCAACCCAGCAAGCCAATCGGTCTATTTGCCGACGAGCCGAGCTACGTCATTCCACCCCCGATCTTCGGAGTGGACGGTCCAGGCAATCCGCATAGTGACGCTGAGGAGTGGTTTTCGCGGTGGATACGGCCGTTGCTTTGACCAGAGTAAAGGTTGCGGAGCGGCGAGTATGCCGTCGGATCGTTCGTTTGACACGTCGGGCAAAACACCGGCAGAATAGCATCATCGGAAGAGTTCGGATCGAGCCCGCGGGATGCCGCAGGCTTTCTTTTGGCTGAGCAGTAGGCCGTATATTCATTAAAGAGTGTCTGTTCATGAGGGCCAACCGGAAATCTTCTAGTCGGCCAGAGCATTACTGCTTCTGACCGATTCCGTTGAGGTGAACCTCATCGCACAGGCGCCGCTCTGACCGGATGCCGAAGCAGTAACCAATCAGCAGCATCCGGATCATCAGCTCCGGATCGATCGAAGGCCGACCGATGTTGCTGTAGAAAGGTGCCAGGTCCCGCTTGATCTCTTGAAAGTCGACAAACCTGTCGATCGACCTGAGCAGGTGATCGGCGGGAATATGCTTCTCAAGTGAGAACTCGTAGAACAAAGCGGCCCGGCGCATATAATGCCTGGCCGGAATCCCTGCGCTTATCACCGGAGTAATTGGCCTTTTGGCCCGAAGGCGAGGTTCAGGCGGCGTCCTCCGTTGTCGGCTCGTTGGGTAGACCGGAAGCAACCGGCCGACCTTCGAAGCGGCGCCAGTGACCCGTAGCAGACTTTTGGCATATTGAGCGGATGCAGCCACATTGCTATGCTTCGTTCACATCGTGCCTTAGGTCTGATGGGCAGGCTTGATCAGGCTTACGGACTGCAGCCTGCAATTTGGAAATTGGAATTCTTGAAGCCATAGGCCCCGCCTCCGGACGCATTTCAAAAGCGGCCGGGGAATGTTCATGGACGTCATTTCCCTCCGTTCTTCCCCTTGACTCGGAGGCGGGCTTTTTCTGTCAGCTTGATCGAAAAAGTGATTCCGCCATGTCCATTCCAAAAAGCATAACCCAATGCACTTCAGTCAATCGCCACAACAGAAGCACGGCGTGCCACTACTTAGTTGTTTTAATGCTTTCAGTTTGCATCCTTCAGCTCGCAAGCAGTACGGCGCAGACCCAGTGCGCAGCTCGCGATGTTTTGGAGAGACAGCTGAAATTCAAGACACGCGCGTCCGAAGCGCCTCAACGGCTTATTAAATCCGAGCGTGACATTGCGATATGGAAGACAATTGCAATAGGCACGTTCGCCGACTCACTTAAGCTGCGCGATGCACTGGACAGCATGCGATGCAGTGTGGGCAGCCAAGCGGGCGAAATCCTCGCCCGACCGTCCTTTATTACTGCTTCTCAGAAGACAGACATGGAGCTTGCACTCGTCTCCCCGACGCAACTTGGGTTCACGAGCGATAGTGTGACGTTAGCTGACCTTTACTCACGGGCTCGAAAACTCGGCTTTGAACTCGCACCGGCAGAGGTCGGACCACAATTGCGCATCCAATATTTCGACCAGCCCGTGGGCGAGTTCCTCATCATCGGAATGGAGCCGATCATGACCTGGAGCGGGGACCCGATTATTCTGAATGTAGCAAATGGCGGCGCCGGATTGATCCTCATCGGCCAAGACGGTAGAGCCGAAGCCGAGATACCTGCCACGTCTCGGATCGTTTTTGCGCGCTCGCATAAACTTGCGGCCAATACCAATCTCGTCGATCAAGCTGCTGCAGTTCCGCGCGAGTAAGGAGGGTGATCGCAACTGGCCCATCGACGACCTTCAATGATGTCCGCTGTTTGTGCTTCTCTGGAGAGACGAGCGGACATCAGGGGCCGCCGAACCAGGCGCCCAATTCAGGGGTACGGGCGCTACGCCGCCGCAGGCGGCCCGAACCACCGCAGCAATGTCTCCTCGAGCGCGTGTTGGTTCTCGTTTCCGACCCAGGCCACGTGGCCGTCGGGCCGCACCAGCACTGCGTCTGGCGCAGCGACCTGCCCGATGACCGGAAGCTCCCACACGCCATCGGTGCCGGCGTCGACGACATTGATGCAATCCACCCAGGGCGTTGCGGCAATGCCGCCTCGCTTGCCAAAATTGAGCAGCACGCCCCGCGCTCCGTGCAGCAGCGTGAACAGTTTCAGCTTCCGTCCTTCGACCGTCAGATCGAGATCCGGCATGCGCCGCCCCAGCAGCGCGTGGCCTTCGCCGAGATCGTAAGCGATGTCGAGCCCGCTCATCATGGCGCCAAAACGTCTGCGCGGCTCGTCCATGCCGAGCAGTTCGGAGACGGTGTCGCGTGCGGCCTTGAGGCCGTCGTCGCCGCGGCGGAGCAGAGCGATCTGCGCCATGGTGTTTCTGAGCACGCGCGCGCCGACGGGATGGCGCTCGGCGTGGTAGCTGTCGAGCAGGCTGTCCGGCGAGATGCGATGGACCACCTGCGCCAGCTTCCAGCCGAGATTGACGGCGTCCTGCACGCCGATGTTGAGGCCTTGCCCGCCGACGGAGTGATGGATATGCGCGGCATCGCCGGCGAGCAGCACGCGTCCTTTGCGATAGGTCGTGGCCTGCCGGGCCGCATCGGTGAAACGGGAGATCCAGGCGGGATTTTGCAGTCCGAAATCGGTGCCATAGACTGCGACGAGGGCATCGCTGAGATCGCGCAAGGAGGGCTCGCCGGTGCGCGTGAGCATTGCTTCCGTCACGACGACCAGCACGCGGCCGCTCTCGGTCTTGCTGAGGCCGTGAAAGCCGAGCGCATCATGACGCAGGCCCCACGCCGGCGCCTCGCGCATCTCGACCTCGGCCATGAGATTGCTCAGCGTCGGTGAGGTGCCGGCAAAATCGATGCCGGCGGCCTTGCGCACCAGGCTGCGACCGCCGTCGCATCCGACGAGATAGTCTGCGCGCAAGGTCTCGCCACCGGAGAGCGTCACGTCGATGCCGGTTTCGTCCTGTGCGAAGCCCGTGAGCTCGACATTGCGATAGATCGGCACTTTGAGCTCTTCGACCCAGTCCGCCAGGATGCGCTCGATGTGGCTCTGCCGCAGCGCCAGACCGTAAGCGTGCCTTGTGGGGAGGTCGCTGATGTCGAGCCGCGTCCAGGCAAAGCCCGCGAGCTGGACGATCTGTCCCTCGCGCAGGAAGCGATCCGCAACGCCGCGCTGATCGAGGATCTCGATGCTGCGGGCATGCAACCCGCCGGCGCGCGTGCCGACGAGATCCTGGCTCGCGCGCCGCTCGAGGATGGCGACATCGACCTTTGCGAGCGCGAGCTCGGCAGCCAGCATCAGCCCGGTCGGGCCGCCGCCGGCGATCACCACGGCATGGTCGGGCGGCATCTGGTTCCGCGCGTCGGCTCCCTGTGGCTGACGGCGTGAACGGGACGTCGGAAGCAATGCAGGCATGTCGTTACCCCTCGGCTGGTTGCTTTGGATGTTTCCTGGGTCGGGGGTTCTACGGCAGAGGCGGGGACTTGAAGCAAGCCCGTTGCGCACCACATATTGAGTTGGGAGGAGGGGCTTCCTCTTCCGCGTTCGCCGCGTTGACACGTCGGGCAAAACACCGGCATGATGGCATCATCGAAAGAGTTTGGGTCAGCCCGCGCAGAGCGATCTGCGGCGGGTTTTGTTTTGCGGGATTGGGCGGTCAGCAGACGCCGGTGGTCCGCTGCATGATGTCGGCGAGCTCCTCGAACGAAAACGGCTTCCTGATCATCGGAAGGCCGCCGCGCCGGGGCTCGCGACCCGACAATTGCAGCATCTTCAGCTCCGGGCGGACGCGCTTGGCCAGCTCGGCCAGTTCATGACCATCCATGCCGGGCATGTTGATATCGGTGATGAGGATGGAGATGTCCTGGTTCTGCTCGAGCCGGCCGAGTGCATCCGGGCCGCTTTGGGCGCTGATCACCTCGCAGCCGAGATCTTCCAGCATGCCCACGATCACGTCGAGGACGGCGGGATCGTCGTCAACAACCAGGACAGTGTGGCTCATCGCAGGAACATTCCTTCTGACGAAGCATTCAACGCGCCTCTCGCCGGATAAGTTCCAGCAAAGGCCCGGCTGGCGTAAACGGATGTCGAGACTTCGGGCAAAACATCGGCAGAACGGCATCATCGAAACGCCCGCCGGGCGCCGATCCGCCTAATCGTCCTTCGACAAATCGCCGGGTTTGGCGGGAATGTCGATGGTGCCGCCATCGCCGTGCACGAGATCGCGATTGCTCTGCTTTGTCTGGCCGGCGTCTACGATGATCGCCTCCTGCGGCTCGCGCTCCTTGTCGATGCGCGGCTTGGCTCCGGGCAATTCTCGCGATGTCTCTGGTGACGTCATCTCGAATGTCATCTCACCGATCCTCCTGATCGGCTAACTTTCGCCGGGCCGGTAAGTTCGTTTGACGCGTCGGGCAAAACACCGGTATGTTGGCATCATCGAAAGAAGTTTGGTTCAGCCCGCGCGGAGAATATCCGCAGCGGGCTGTTTCATTTCAACGGGGCTTTGACACGTCGGGCAAAACACCGGCATAGTGACATCATCGAGACGAGTTTGGTTCACCCGCGCGGAGCACATCCGCCGCGGGTTTTTTCGTCTCGGTTTTCGAGATCGGACGGCGGCGGCGCATTACGGCCACGCACTCGTCAAACCTGGAGCGCCGATCGGCGCGCCGTCGTCCGTACCATTGCCGGCCGTGCACGCGCGAACGTGCCGGCCCGCGGCGCTGGGGCCAATTGCCCGCGCCGCTGCGGTCTCCGGAAGACACGGAGATAGGGTTCGCGCCCGAAACGATCGCGCCTCGCCTGGCGCGATCTGCCGCGCATTTTCTTCGCTGGGAGGATCGATGACTGCCTATCTGATATCGCTCGCGCTCGCGGGCCTGGTCGCAATCGTGCTGTGGGAGATGCTGTCGTGAGCGAGGATACGGAATGCGAGCTTGCAAGCGAGCCGTCCCCCAAGCCCGCGGCCAGGAAGACGTCGAGGGCGCGGAGCCTGACCGAGATCCGCTCGCTGGCGCGCAGCCACACCAGGACGGCCCTCAGGGTTCTCGTCGGCATCATGCGCAGCGATGACGCGACACCGGCCGCGCGCCTTTCGGCGGCCAACGCCATCCTGGATCGCGGCTGGGGCAAGGCCGCACAGCCGATCGAGAACGGCGAAGACGGTGCGCCGGAATTGGTCCACCGGGTCGAGCGCGTCATCGTGCGTCCGGAAGACGCCGTCGAGGGCGATGCCGGTCCGAAGGCCTGAGATGCCGGATATCTCGATCTGGTGTTCGCTCGACCTTCGTTTGGTGCTGGGGTGGAGAATGCGGCCGAGAGAACGCCATCCTTGCTTATCCTTGGTCTTTCGTAAGTGCCCCTTTGCCCGACCTAAACACTCCAATACCGACGGTCCTAGTTCTTGCTCTGCTTGCTGGTCCGGCGCTGCCCGGCATAGGCGCGCTGCACCTGGTCGCTGCAATAGGACAGGTGTCGGCCATCGCCGGTGAAGTGTCCGTTGTTGATGATCCAGAGGATGACGGTCTTGTCGTCGATCTTCTTGAACATCAGGTTCTCGCGTTCCGGAGTCGTGTCCACATTCTGTACGCTGACGGCGTCCCTGTCTGACGCCGGCTGCAATGTGCAGTCCGCGCCGATCCGGGCCGTGTCGGGAAGCTGAACCCGGGTGCGGAAGATCTCGCACTTGTTCGAGGCCGTGACGATCGACTTCCTGGCGAACGCAACGATCGTGTCGCTGAATTTCGCGCAACGTTCCTCGAAGTCGGCCTCCACTGCAGCGTAGACGCCATCTTGCGGATGAGCGCTCTTGAGAGTGAGCTCCAGTTCGGCCTTCCGCTTGGCTTCCTCGGCCTTCTGCTTGGCCTCTTCCTTGGCTCTCAGCGCGGCCTCAGCGAGCGAGCGCTGAGTCTTCAGAGGGCAGTAGGCCGCACGCCAGGGAGGATCCTTGAGCTTCCCATTCAGGCTCTTTTGGACGGAGATCGCCGACGTATCGAGCCGTTTGATGAACATGATCTCGTTGAATTTTCTGCTCTCCCAGTTGGGGTCGCGAGGGTTAAGGTTCTGCGCCAGATTGTAATCGTCGCAGACCATGTCAACCTCAGCGCGCCTGGGCCAACATCGGTGATTTTCTTGACGTCGCAGACCCATTCGTAACCGCTGACCGACTTTTCGCCGAGATCGATCGTAAGGCCGCCGCTGTCATCGCAGTTCGACTGGAAATCCTTGCCGGGTTCGGCGTAGACGCCGGCCTTGGGACGCCATTTGTCGAATGTCGGAGCAGGCGGTTCCTGCGCGAAGCCAGGAAGTGCGAGAGCGACCAGCGCAGCCACGAGTCCATACGGCGCGGCGACAGGCAGGCCCCGCGGATCAAGTAACCCGCACGGGGCATCGATTTCAATTATGTCGGTGGTCAAGAGGCGCGGCTGAACACGAACCACCCGGAATTGCGGTCTCCCGTGAATGGCGTCGTTGAGCGCGCCGGTGATGATCAGTGGGGGACGATTTCGATCAGAGACAATAGCGGCTTGCGGCACCAGATCCTGCATACCAACTCTCGGCACGTGAAGGTCGGCGATGTGGTTGCAGCGGGTCAGGTGATCGGGATGATGGGCAATACCGGTCTTTTCGATGAGAAGGGCAATCCAGGGCAGCACCACGTCCATTATCAAATCAAGGATCCCGCAGGTAATGTTCTCGATCCCGGTGCGTTTGCCGATGCGCTGGGACCGTTCGATCCAATTCCCGCGCCGGCTTACATTCCCGGGTATCAGCGGTATCTGCAAAACGCGGATATGGTGCCGGGGACCCGTCCCGAAGATCTGCGGGTTTTGAGGAGGATGCCTGCCGGAAAATCGGGTCGATCTTTCATTCCGGAACTGCTGCCCGAAGCCGGCACGCTGCATCCGACCTCCATGCTGATCGGTGCCGTGCTCGCGCTCGGGCTCGTCTATGCCAGTGCCAAGGGCCGTTCGCGCGAGCAATCGCATGGCATCGAGGTCGAGCCCTACGTGTTCTTCCTGGGGAAGAGCGTTCTGCTCGCCTGCGCCGTGCTCTATTTCACCTATCTGATCGCCTCGCATCGCGGCCTGCCGAACGTGCTGGTCATCATGACCGCGTTGATCGCGCTCTATGGCTTCGTCACCCGGCGCACCGTGATCGGCCGGCAAGTCTACGCGGTCGGCGGCAATGCGAAGGCGGCAAAACTGTCGGGCATCAAGACCGAACGGCTGACCTTCCTCACCTTCGTCAACATGGGCGTGCTGGCCGCGCTCGCCGGCCTCGTCTTCGCCGCGCGCCTCAACACCGCGACGCCGAAGGCGGGATTGGGTTTCGAGCTCGACGTCATCGCCGCCTGCTTCATCGGCGGCGCCTCGGCCTATGGCGGGGTCGGGCGCGTCGGCGGCGCCGTGGTCGGCGCCATGATCATGGGCGTGATGAACAACGGCATGTCCATCCTCGGCATCGGCATCGACTACCAGCAGGTGATCAAGGGCCTGGTGCTGCTCGGGGCGGTGTGTATCGACGTGTATAACCAGCGGCGGTAG